>JAJZHJ010000033.1 GCA_021804525.1 Bacteroidota bacterium
AGCAGCAACTTGAGCTTGTCTTTTTGCGGCGGCTGCTTCTTTGGCTGAGGTTATTGCTGCCTTTTTTTGTTGGGCAATGAGGTTATTGATGGCTGCCATTCTCTCTTTGTCGGGTAGTTGTGCGAGCTGTTGCAAACTGTCTTGAAGTTGAATGTCACTATGATAAGTTGCTAACTGGTTCAAGATGGTGGAGCGAGTGCGCACGCGATCAAAACTTGCGTCTTCTTGTTTTATTAATTTTGAGGCTGCATCGTAGTTGGGCTGTGCCTTGAAATATTCCTTTTGAGCAAAATACAGGTCGCCTAATTTGACGTATGCCGCTGCTTTGTTTTGAGAGTCTGAGCGTGCATGTTTAATGGCTTTTTGGTAGCAACTTATTGCTTTATCCTGTTCATTATCATTAGAATAAATATTGCCTAAGGCAATATAAATCTGATCTAAATAGTCTTTGTTTTTTGGGGAACGCAGCATCGCATTCAGTTCGTCGATTTCTTGCTTTTGTTTACTTTTATCAGCCGATTGTGCACGAAGAAGACGTGCGGCAAACTCCATTTCGTAAGGAGGACTCGATTGAATGACACGTGTAAAGGCCGTGTAAGCTGTTTGGTAGTCGTTGTTTTTTAATCCTAATTGTCCTAACAAGAACAGAAAACGGCGTTTGAGGTATCCGTTTTCTGCATGGTCAATGGCCATGGAAAGAAACGGCATTGCTTCAGTATATTTTTTCTCCTTAATTAAAAGGTCTGCTTTTGCAGCGGCAAACAGTCCATTGCTTTTGCTGTTTGCGCTGTTGGATGTCACTTTGTTGAGTGCGTCTTCAGCCTCATAGTGCCATCCCATTTCCATGAAACAACGTGCTTTGCCAATTTGAGTCTCGTTCATCACCTCAGCATCTTTCCCAAAATGGGCTGCAATGTAGGTATAAGTCCCGATGGCATTCATGAAATCTGCTTTGTAAAACTCCGCTTTGGCCAGAAGCAACCATGATTGAATCACCATCGGATTGTATTCCTCTTGATTCATAAAAGCGATGTAAGCAGGGTCTTTCGCTTTTGCATAGTTACGTTGAGGCTTTATTTTGATACTGTGCATTTTGATAGCCTTCCTACATTTTTCGATGGTAACATCCATGTCCGATGCTCCGGCGTTGGCGTTTGCATGTATGCTGATCGGAAACATCGGAATGAGTCTTGTATAATTGTCTTTTTGTGCATCGTCAATTCTGGAAACTCCTTCCTGAAAACTTTGATAGGCGTTGAAATAAATATTGTAGCGTGTCGCAAAAGCATTCGTATCCCGCGTTAGCCAGGTGTTTTGGGTGGTGCTGCAACCCGAAAGGAGTATGATGAGCAACCCGTAGAAAACGGAGGAGTAGGAATGGGGCTTCATGAGAGTTTGTTACTTGATGGTACAAATGTACGAAAAATCATTTTCACAAGCACAGTCTGTTTGTTTTTGATCATGTTAAGCGTGATAAGGTATGATGTTATCGGATTGCATCGATGTTTCGAGATTGGGTGATCCGTGTAACCGTTTGCTTTTTCAACTACATCCAATATGATTATTCGTTGTTGGTTCGTATTTCCCTCGTTGCTTGTCATAAGATAATACATAGATAAAACATATATAATATTTATCTAATACATTGATAATACTTATTTAATAAGTATGTTTTATCTATGTGTTATGTACGTTATTTCTTTGTGTTTACTTTATAGATACCTAAAATAAGCTTTTACTATAGAGCGAATGAACTACGAAGAAGAAGCCTTTAATTGAGCAATGGAGGCCGATGAGAATTATTTTGGCTATGAGTTTTGTGTGTTGATAATTAATCAGATATAGTTGGTTGAAGGAATTTGCAACTGAAATGGTGTGTGTTGTCTTAAAATCAGGTTACCCCATTTTTGCAAACTATTGAACTGATTGAGTTGGAGAATAAAAAAAGACCTGTCACGAAATGACAGGTCTTTATGAGGAAAGATGTGTGTGTATTGTGGAAGATTAAAATTTCCAGCCCAACAATACTTGAAATACGCTGTTAAGATTATGTTGCGTTGTTACTTGATCATTTAAAAGAGTGCCTCGCTTGTCAACGCCTAGTGTTCCCATAAAATAACGGGCTTGCAACATGATTCCTTTAGGAAGTTCGTAGCCAAGGCCCACCACCAGATCAAGATCAAAAGGGTTTACATCCGAAATGGTTTCAATGTCATAAGGTGTTCCGCTTTTATCAGTGGCATACCCTTTGGCATTTAAGCAAAAAGCGAATTGTGGACCCATCTGTATATTGAAATTGTCTGCCAAAAAGAGTTTTGCCATCAGGGGTACGTTCAGATAATTGGTTCTTACATACTCTGCGCCATTGTAGGCTCCTTGCATGGAGTAGTCCACCTCGGGTTCAAATCCGAAAAGTTGAGAGAAACGGTAGTCGGAAAATAGTCCAAATGTCATTCCGTATCGTGGGGTGGCGCCTGCCGTATTCGTCAACGATGCCATATTGACGCCCACAATGGGGCCAACGGCATAATGAGACTGAGCTGTTAACGTGGTTGTTGCTATGAACGCTAAAACAGCGAGTATGTTTCTTGTTGGAATACACAGTTTATTTTTCATTCGTGAATAGATGATTGTTTATGTAGAATGAAGTTCATTTTTTTTATTCCAAATTTTTGGGAACACATCGTTCATGATTACAAAGATACATTGAATAACTTAATTCTATTCATCCCGAACGTACTATTTTTCACATGATAGTGAATAATAACTTGTGAACTTATAGATTACGTCTTGATATCTATTAATTTCAAGTATACAACCAAGGGTGAATAGGGTGGTATGGAGTGTCTGTCACCACTTACGCTGTACCCTAGAATAGAGGGCAAAAGGATAAGTGCTTGGCCACCTGGTTTAAGTTTCATAAGTCCCAATTCAATACCGCGAATGGTTTTTGTATGGCCAATTTGTAGTGTGGACGTCCTGGTTGTATTGTAGTTGGAGGAGCAATGAGTTCCATCCAGTAAGGAAATGGAGTACTGGTATGTAATGATGTTATTGTTTTTGGGAAAGGTGCCTTTCCCTTTTTGCAGGATTATGATCCAAAATCCTAGTGCATCTTTTTGCATTTTTAGTTGATGCTGATGCATGTACTGTACCATTTGGCTTTCTTCCGTGCTAACAATGGCTTTGTCTAGTGTAATAAGTTTTGCGTTCTCATCGTCAGGTGGAAGTTGGTTTGCAGGTAATTGCGGCGCTTGTTTGCATCCAACCAAGATGAGAAGAAGCAATACTGCTATGTTTGTCCATGCTAAAATGTGACATTGAACCTTCCCTTCTTTCATGACTTTATTCTCCGATAATTTTGACTAATACACGTTTATTGCGTTTTCCGTCAAATTCTCCATAAAAGATTTGTTCCCACGGGCCAAAATCTAATTTGCCATGTGTGATGGCAACCACTACTTCGCGTCCCATGATGGTACGTTTTAAGTGTGCATCGGCATTATCCTCTGCGCCGTTGTGTTGGTATTGGCTGTAAGGTTTTTCAGGAGCCAATTTCTCAAGCCAGGTCTCGAAATCTTGAAGCAGTCCGCTTTCGTCATCGTTGATAAAGACACTGGATGTAATGTGCATGGCATTGCATAGCAAAATGCCTTCTTGTATGTTGCTTTCGTTGACACATGCCTGCAATTGATTCGTTATGTTGATGAAGTCGCGTCGTTGTGACGTTTTAAACCAAAGTTCTTTTCGAAAATGTTTCATGGATCAAAAGTTTACCGTGTTTGTTGCCAGATAATTGTCCATCTATTGTCGAATGAGATGTGTAATAATCTTATATACATAATATCCAACGGCAACAGCAAGGATAATGACAATGATTGTGTCAATATAATGACTATAAGACATCACGGTGTCCCAATTTTGCTTCAGTTTGTATCCCAGAAACATCAAAAAAGAGTTCCAGATGCCGGCTCCAAGCACGGTGTAAAGAGCAAATTTCAGGATGTTCATTTTTGCAGCTCCAGCTGGAATGCTGATAAAATGACGTACTACGGGGATGAAGCGAGCTATAAAAATGGTTGATTGTCCACGTGTATTAAAGAAGCGATGCGACATTTCAAGATGACTCTCTTTTATCAAAAAGAACTTTCCAAATTTTCTTACAAAAGGCTCGCCTCCGTAAAAACCTACTATATAAGAGATTAAAGAGCCAGTTAGACTTCCTGTCGTGGCAATGGTGATGATACCTATCCAAGAAAGTTTTGTCCCTTCCACTAACAGAAATCCGGCAAATGGCATTACTGCTTCACTTGGAATAGGAAAGAACATACTCTCTAGCATCATTAAAAGAAAAATGCCCGGGTAGGCACTGGCACTGATAATAGCGACTGCTGTTGTTGCAATCCATTCTGTTATTCCCATGTTATAAGTTTAAAATATGCTTGTTTTTAGATGTGTAGTTCAGTTTGAACACAATGCTGAATGGCAATTGGAGTGCAGGAGAATAGGATGTCTTAATCTTTGTTGAACAAATGGGTTGCTTCCGGACAAATCTCCAGGAAGAAGCTATCGGCGTCGGGTCTTGTTTCACGTGCTATTTCTAACATTATGATAGCTAATGCTTCGTTTCCCATTTTATAGTGCGTGATGGCAAGAAACAGATGAATATTTTCTATTGTGCTGTCTTGGGAAAGAGCTTCTGTATAGCTGATCAGTGCCTCGTGATATGAGCCTAAGTCTAAATATAGATTGCCTATTGATAGCCATGTATCTGGTTGATATGACTCTAACGTGAGGGCTTTTTGATAAGCATTCATGGCTTCGTCGGGTTCATTTTTATTGATGAATGCTTCCGCTAAATAGACCCATATTTCGTGGTTTTCAGGTTCTATGGTCAGTGCTTTATTAAAATGAAGTATACTACCGTCGTAGTCCTCTGTTTCCAAAGCACAAATGCCTAATCCGATCCAGCCTTCTACGTTTTGATCGTTTATTGCAATGGCTTTTGAATAAAATACCTCTGCTTTGTCGAATTCTTCCATTTTCTCATGACATTCGGCCATGAAAACAAACAAAATATCTTCGAAAGCGATTTCTTCTTCGCAGCGATGATAGCAAACTAAAGCCTCACTAAACCGATTCAGATGAAACAGCGCATTCCCTTTTTGCAGCCATCCTCCAGTATCCTCTTCGTCAATTACAGTGACAAAATCAAATGCATCAAGCGCTTTTTCGTACATTGCTTTGTTGAAAAATAGCAGTCCAAGGTCGAACCAAGCTTCAACGGAATATGGCTTTATCGCGATGATTTGTTCATAAAATGCGATGGCTTTCTCTTCTTGCTGTAGTTGTTCACAGCAAAACGCACTTTCCTGGAGTAAGTCAAGATTTTTTGGCGATGCTGTCAGTCCTTTTTCTAAATAAGTTAATGCTTGTTGATAATCATTGTTGCCTATATAAATATAGGCAATGTCGAGACATGCCCCATCCATCTCAACGTCAGGTAATTCAGTGAGATGTTGAAAAATGGAAGTCGCTTCTTTGCTTCGGTGCAAGCGCATCAGTGCGTCACCTTTGAGCAGTAATGATTCTGCATCATCGGGCATGGTGTTGCGTTCCAGAATTTGATAGGCCTTGCGGGCTTCTCCTGACTCTAAGTAAACTTTTGCTCTTTTTGTTTGGAGTGTTGCATTATTTGGATGGAGTTTTAGTCCCAAATCAATCACTTTCCATGACTCTTTGGTCTTGCCACAACTGAGGTAATAGTCGGCAATGACTTCTAACTCATCGACATCAAAATATGGCATACGGCGATCATTCACCGATTGTTCATATCGGCGTACTACCTCTTCTGATTCTTCGTCAAATAAAAAATCGTTGTTCTTGTCGTCCATAACAGCCAAATTTTAGTGCAAAGTTACGCTAATTACACTGAAATGAGCTAATTTGCCTACTAAAAGTTATTAACATCTTTTGATGCGCACTTTGGAATTGACAAAGTGGTAGATGTTTTAGCTCGGGACGTGCCGATTTTTGTTTACTTTTGTAAGGGAGAACAATGGGTAGATAATGACTTGGAACGTGTTGTTATGGAGCTATTTTTTGCTTGTTGTTTTTTTATATAATCATCTGTTTTATTTTTCTTTATGGAAACGCTTAGGAAGCTTTTTGAACAGTTCACTGGTGAGGCTGTGAATGAAATAACCGAATTGCCATCATCTGGCAGCAATCGTCGCTATTTTCGTTTGCAAGGAGAAACGCGCATTTTAATAGGTGTTTACGGTGCTTCGGTAGAAGAGAATAGAGCGTTTTGGATGATTGATCTTCATTTTGCTCAAAAAGGACTTCCCGTTCCAAAGGTGTGGGTGCATTCCGATGATTTTTTGTATTATCTGCAAGAAGATTTAGGCGATACACTTCTCTTTAATGCTATTGCAAATGGGCGAAATTGTGGTCAGTTTACCGAAGAAGAAAAAACGCTACTCAAGAAAACCATTCGGTTGTTGCCTGCTTTTCAGATGGCAGGGCAGGATGGATTGGATTTTTCGATGTGTTATCCACAAGCCGAATTCGATAAACGGATGATTCTTTGGGATTTGAATTATTTCAAATATTGTTTTCTTAAAGCTACCGGTTTAGAGTTTCGTGAAAGTGAATTGGAAGACGATTTTGAGCGTTTCTCACAAGTGTTATTGGCTGATGAATCGGCTACTTTCCTCTATCGTGATTTTCAATCGCGTAATGTAATGATCGTCGATGGGGAACCTTATTTTATAGATTTTCAAGGAGGTAGAAAAGGACCTATTTATTACGACGTAGCTTCTTTTCTATGGCAGGCACGAGCGCAATATCCTGATGAGTTGCGTGAAGAGTTGTTGCAGACCTATCTCGATGCTCTGAAAGAGTACATCCCTGTGGATGAAGCTTATTTTCGCCAGCAATTACAACATTTTGTCATTTTCAGAACGTTGCAGGTGTTAGGTGCTTACGGGTTTCGTGGTTATTTTGAAAAAAAACCTCATTTCTTGCAAAGCGTTCCTTATGCTGTGGATAATCTTCGGCGTGTATTGACTGATTCGCTTTGTGAATATCCTTATCTTTGTGAAGTATTACGCGAATTGACTCAAATGAAGCAGTATGCTGATGTGAACTGGCCGCATAAACTCGAAGTGCGCATCTACAGCTTTGCTTATAAAAAAGGTATTCCTGACGATCCATCGGGTAATGGAGGCGGTTATGTGTTCGATTGCAGAAGCATCAACAATCCTGGGAAATATGAACATTTTAAACACTTTACAGGTTTGGACAATGCGGTTATTCAATATCTCGAAGATGACGGCGGCATTCTTGCGTTTTTAGATCATGTCTATGCTTTGGCTGATGTGCATGTGCAACGATATATTGAACGTAAATTTTCACATTTAATGTTTGCATTTGGTTGTACAGGAGGACAGCATCGTTCGGTGTATTCGGCGCAGCATTTAGCCGAGCACATCGCTAAAAAGTACGATGTTCGTGTAACTCTTTATCATCGTGAACTCAATATTGAGAAAACATTCTGATTATGAAGGCATTCGTAGTGGCTGCGGGATTAGGATCCCGTCTGAAACCTTTGACTGATTCCATGCCGAAAGCGTTGGTGCCAGTGAATGGAACTCCATTGTTAGAGCTTGTGTGCAACAAGCTTGTTAAGGCCGGCTTTGACGAAATCATCATCAACGTACATCATTTTGCAGATCAAATTATTGATTTTATTGAACAAAAAAGCCATTTTGGCGTTCGTATCGAAATTTCTGATGAGCGTCAAACATTGTTAGATACAGGTGGGGCTATTAAAAAGGCATCATGGTTTTTCGATGACGATTGCCCTTTTCTGGTTCATAACGTTGATGTTGTGTCGGATGTCAATCTAAGGGAACTTTATCGGGTTCATCAAGAAAAACAAGTTGCCGCAACGTTGCTGGTCGGTAAACGTGAGACGGCACGTTATTTGTTGTTTGATAATGAAATGAAACTGAAGGCGTGGACAAATCATCAAACTAAAGAGATCAGAACTTCATTTGCCGAAATTGACGTGAATCAACTTTCAATGTTGGCTTTTGGAGGTATTCATGTTATTTCTCCTGTTTTATTGCCACAAATGAACTCATGGCCGGAAAGGTTTTCTATTATCGATTTCTACCTTGCCGCTGCTACTGCAAATTCTATTTCAGCTTATCTGCCAAAAAAAATCAATTGGTTTGATGTTGGTAAGTTGGACGCAATTCATGCAGCGGAAGCATGGTTAACCATGAACATGACTCAGTCATCTTTACCAAAATGCTGAATCTATGAAAAATGTTGTTGTTTTTCCCGGTTCTTTTAATCCCATTCATGTGGGGCATTTGATCTTGGCTAACTATGTCGCTGCTTTTACTGATTGTGATGAAGTTTGGCTGATGGTGAGTCCGCATAATCCTTTGAAAGAATCTTCGCAGTTGCCGGACGCTCAGTTGCGCTATCATTGGACACAATTGGCATTAGAGCATCACCCTAAGATTTTGGCCTCAGACTTTGAACTTTCACTTTCTCAACCTTCTTACACGTTAGAGATGCTTGATGCTTTGCAACATATCTATCCAGATGTTCACTTCTCGTTATTAATTGGTGCAGACAATTGGCTGGTTTTTGAACAATGGAAAAATTATCAACAACTCATTGATCGTTATTTTTTGTTGATTTATCCGCGTGTCCAGGCTTCCGTTGACGAAAAGACATTG
>JAJZHJ010000034.1 GCA_021804525.1 Bacteroidota bacterium
CCTCTTACTGGAAGAAGTGCAAGTCGATCGCATCGAAATTGCATCTGCCAGGGTTTCAAAAGGAGAACAAGAGGCTGTAACACGCATCATCAATTGGGGAAAAGGAAGAGGTTATCTACCACGTATTGAGGTGCTTGGGTTTGTAGATGGAACCATCACAGTCGATTGGATGAAACAAGCCGGAGCTAAAGTTTTAAATCTTCTTTGCAAAGGTTCATTGAAACATGTTACCGAACAATTGCACCGAGCACCGGAACAACATGTGGCTGACATTACTGAAGTCATCCGGTATGCTGAAAGCAGCAACATTCACGTAAATGTCTATTTAGAAGACTGGTCAAATGGGATACAACATTCTCCAGAATATGTTTATTTTATGATGGATCATTTGTTCGAATTACCCATTAAACGATTTATGCTCCCCGATACATTAGGTATACTAAATCCTTATCAAACCGGCATTTTCTGCAAAGATATGATAGAGCGCTATCCAACTGCTCATTTTGATTTTCATGCACACAACGACTACGACTTTGCAGTAGCCAACTCATTTGCTGCCGCTATGGTTGGCGTACATGGAATTCACGCCACAGTAAACGGGCTGGGTGAACGAGCAGGAAATCCTCCATTATCAAGTGTAATGGCAGCACTAACAGACCATTTACACGTGAAACTTCACGCTAGGGAAGATCGAATTTCACATGTCAGCAAAATTGTTGAAAGTTATTCTGGCATACGAATCCCAGCTAATAAACCCATCATCGGCGAGAACGTATTCACACAATGTGCTGGCATTCATGCTGATGGAGATAACAAAAACAACCTATACTATAATGACTTGCTTCCGGAACGCTTCGGAAGGGAACGCTCATACGCCTTAGGAAAAACATCAGGGAAAGCCAATATTCGTAAGAATTTAGAAAGTCTAGGTATTGAATTAGACGATGAGTCTATGAAACTACTTACCCAACACATCATAGAATTGGGTGATAAAAAAGAATTGGTGTCGATGGAAGATTTACCCTATATTATTTCCGATTTACTGCATAGTGAAGAGGTAGAAGAAAGAATTCGGGTTCTCAACTATTCCTTATCCGTTGCACAAGGGCTTAAACCAGTTGCAACAATCAAAATAGACATTAAAGGGGCTATCTATCAGCGCACAGCCGTTGGTGATGGGCAATATGATGCTTTTATGAAAGCGCTATGGCAAATTTACGATAGTTTGAAGAAACCGCACCCTATTCTATCCGATTACGAAGTCACCATTCCCCCGGGAGGAAGCACCGACGCTTTCGTGCAAGCTGCTATTACTTGGAAATTCAACGACAGAACATTTAAAACCAGAGCATTAGACCCTGACCAAACAGAAGCGGCTATCAAAGCGACCATCAAGATGTTGAATCTCATCGAGACCATGTAACAAGAGCGCAACTATCGAACAGCACGTGAGTTTTTACACCATTCTTATCATTGCCATTGGCCTTTGCATGGATACTGTTTCAGTGTCAATAGCAGCTGGATGCAGCAAGCAACCTCTACATATTGGTTCCATCTTGCGCTTTGCTTTTGTGTTAGCCTTTATGCAAGGAGGAATGCCTGTGTTGGGATGGTTTCTTGGAGAACATGTTGCCAATCTTCTTTCGCGCGTTGATCACTGGATTGCATTCGCTTTACTCACTCTGGTTGGTGGAAAGATGCTCTACGATGGCCTTGTCAACAATCACAACCATCATCATCACCATCACAAGAAAAAAAAATCGGTCAAATTCACTTCCTATAAAGTATTATTTACATTAGGTTTCGCCACAAGCATTGATGCCTTCGCAGTTGGATTCACCTTTGCAACGCTTCATCAAACCATTTGGTTGCCCGCAGTCATCATATCGTTCACCACTCTTATCTTTGCACTCTTAGGCGTTCTCATTGGCAAAAGATTGGGACATCACTTTCAAAATTATGCTGAAATCATTGGTGGACTTTTGCTCATTAGTATAGGGATAAAAATAGTACTGGAACACCTGCCCCCAAACTTGTTAACTTAACACACAGATGGATACAAATATTGAAGCTATACTGAAATCATTTGAACAGTTGCTTTTTATCATGGACGAACTGAGAGAAAAATGTCCATGGGACAGAGAACAAACTCTCGAGAGTTTGCGCACGCTCACCATAGAAGAAACCTATGAATTAGCCGATGCCATTTCGAAAAATAACATACAAGAGATCAAAAAAGAGATTGGCGACCTTCTTCTTCATATCGTTTTTTATGCTAAGATTGGCAACGAAACAGGCGACTTTACACTTGAACAAGTCATCGACAGTCTGAATGAAAAACTGATTTACAGGCATCCGCATGTTTTTGGTGAAACAAACGCGAGCACATCAATGGCAGTGAAAGAAAACTGGGAAAAACTGAAGTTAAAAGAAAAAGAGGGAAACAAAACTGTTTTAGGCGGTATCCCAAAATCGATGCCTTCTTTAATCAAAGCCTACAGATTACAGGACAAAGCACGCGGAATTGGGTTTGACTGGGAAGAACGGAAAGATGTTTGGGATAAGGTAACCGAAGAACTCGACGAATTGAAATACGAAATAGCTAATGAAGATGCTTTGAAGAGCGAAGAAGAATTCGGCGACTTTCTGTTCAGTATCATCAACGCCGCACGACTCTACAATATAAACCCTGACAATGCCTTAGAAAAAACCAACGCGAAGTTTATCCGACGCTTTAATTACCTTGAAGAAAAAACCATTAAACAAGGGATTGATCTGAAAAACTTAAATTTGCACGAGATGAATGCTATTTGGGACGAAGCGAAAAGGAAAGGATTATAACCATAGCCACGAACAAAAAAAAGAGAAATAGGTTGCTATTTCTCTTTTTTTTATCGACCTCAAACTCGATTCATCTTTTATGATTCTTGTGATTTTCCTTCAAGAAAAGCTCTAAAGCTGCCGTCATCGATGGCGCCTCAGGACGAGGTGCCTCTATATCGAGGCGTAGTCCTGCTTCTCGCACAGCATTGCCTGTGGTCATCCCAAAACATCCGATATTAACTTCTCCTTGTTCAAAATTGGGAAAATTCTTCAACAACGAAGCAACTCCCTGAGGGCTGAAAAATATCAATAAGTCATAGTTAAATTCTTCATCCTGAGAGAATTCGTTACTGACAGTTCGATACATAACGCCAACATGATATTTTACCTTGTATTTCTCCAATAATTGCAAGATTTCTTCATTATGGACATCCGATAAAACCACTAAATAGTTTTCATCCAAATGCTTTGAGATGACAACGAACATATCTGGCAGCTTTCCCGTAGCACCATAGAAAACCTTTCTTTTTCTGTATTGAATGTATTTCTGCAAATAAAGAGCCACTGACTCTGAAACACAAAAATACTTCATGGACTCAGGTATAGTTATTCGCATCTCCTGACAAATACGAAAAAAATGATCTATGCCGGTCTTTGATGTAAACACGACAGCAGTATGATCCAAAATGACAACTTTTTGTTGTCTAAACTCCTTAGCCGGAATTGCATCAATCTTGATAAAAGGGCGAAAATCAATCTTAACACCAAATTTCTCGACGATGTCAAAATAAGGAGATTTTTCAGATGTTGGCGGTGGCTGTGAAACCAAAATTTTCTTTACCTTCAAAACGTAATTACTTTATTTGTAAGACAAAACTCAATTGCTTAATTACTTGCATTCCTACTAAAACAGGCAAAATTTCTAGTGTGCAAAGGTACAATAAAATGTAGAAAATGGAATCACGCCAATTCCAAAAAAATTGAATTATTTTGTATGCAATCAAAAAAACAGACATTCCACACAATGCTAGCGAAATAACATCAAACCCATGAGATAAACCTACAGAAACAAAGCTCTGCGCAGTTACTAAAGGCAGCAAACAAAGACCTAATCCGAAAATAATCGAAAAATAAGCGCTCCGAAACTGCGATATTTGTTTGTCTGAAAAGAAAAAAACATATTCCAATAGCCTAAATAACAACCATTTTAACCCTAAAAACACAGCAATTCCGAGAAAGATGAAAGCCAGCACAATAAGAGCTGTAAATGTATTTTCGTCGGGAACTAATTGTTCAACAAAGGGGAACAAAAAAACATTTAACCCCAGCATACCTAAAAGAATCAGCATTATCCGATAGCGAACCTCTACTGCCTTCAACTCGCCTTCAAACAATGAGTTCCTGCCTTCTCTCTTCCGAAAAACAACACGTACGCCATCTCTCAAAATTTTTGTAGCTCTTGGCAGCAAAAAAGCATACAAAAAAGAAATCACTAAAAAAATGCCACTCGACACATTGTAAGAGAACAAACCGGAATGTATTGTTTTTCCTTCAAACCCTGAGGGACAAATAACCACAGGACGCAGTGACTGAGTGCGCAAATAAATATTTTGTCCATGTTTACCCCATAAGGTATCCATCGGAGCAATTTCCTGTGAAGTGAGAAAAGGGATTGTATCGGTAGCAATAGATGTGTTCATGGTTAAACCGCTGCAAAACGACGCGCATCATCAGGCCATGCCTCGGCATGTTCAATAGCAGGTAACACATCTTCGGGAGTATCCACCAATTGCCAAATTTGACGATGTTCATTGCGAATAAATTGCTCTACTTCTGCATGTTGCATCAATTGAAGAAAATAGCGAAAGTAGTCGTTTGTATTCAAAATAACGATTGGTTTATTGAACAAGCCCAATTGCTTCCAGGTAATAATTTCAAAAAGTTCGTCGAATGTACCAATTCCCCCGGGCATAGCAAGTACGGCATCAGCCATTGACGCCATCAAGGCTTTACGCTCATGCATTGTTTCAACTACCTTCAACTCTGTCAAACCTCCATGATGCCACCCTTCATCACACATAAATCGAGGAATAACACCTGTAACACGACCTCCTTCATTTAATAAACAATTGGCCATTGCCCCCATAAGGCCGCCTTTACCACCACCAAAAATTACGTGAATGTTCCCCTTGGCAAAACATTCACCTACCTTAGCAGCAGCCTCGTAATAACTTGGAAGCGCTTTACTACTGGAAGCACAGTAAACTGACACTGTTTTCACTCGAAACCATATTAATTAAAACAATTATATAATGCTTATTTGGAAGTAAAGCATAGAAAAAAATATCACAATGGTTATTCCAACCCGTACTCGTTTATTTTGCGATACAACGTCCGTTCAGAAATACCCAATTCACTGGCAGCCAATTTTCGTTTTCCTTGATTTCTTTCTAATGCCTTTATTATTACCTCCTTCTCTACTGTTTGCAAAGAGAGAGATTCTTCAACATACTCTTGCGTGTCTTCAATATGATCTTGCTTTTCTTCAGGTTGAGGCACTAATGGAGAAAACTCTGCAGAGCCAAATGCATCTTTAGCTTTAGGCGTAGAAACATATTGTGAGCGTATCAACTGCAATTCATCTGTTTCCATCGACGAAGGTGCCTTCATTTGCTTTCCCGCCATTAATTCATACACTGATGCCTTTAAGTCGTTCATATCCTTTCGCATATCAAACAACACCTGATAAAGAATTTCTCGTTCATTTGCGAACATACGTTGATCATGGGTAGAGTGCCCAAGCAAAGAAGGCAATGTTTCCATTTCATTGTCGGGCAGATAGATACGCAGAACACCTTCTGTTATCTCACGATTCTGCTCAATCACCGAAATTTGTTCAGTTATATTCTTAAGCTGCCGGATATTTCCTTTCCAATAATAATTGGAGAGAAGTTTTTGTGCCTCTTCAGTCAAGCGAATGGGAGGCATTCGGTATTTATCGGCAAAATCGACGGAGAACTTTCGGAATAATAAAAAGATATCTTCTTTTCGTTCTCGGAGAGGCGGAATATAAATAGGGACGGTATTCAGTCGGTAATACAAATCCTCACGAAACTTTCCTTGTCTCGTCGCTTCTTGCATATTCAAATTTGTAGCAGCAACAACCCGAACATTTGTTTTCAACACTTTAGATGAGCCAACTTTCATAAATTCTCCTGCTTCGAGCACACGCAATAAACGAACTTGCGTTGAATGAGGCAACTCACCTACCTCGTCCAAAAAGATGGTACCGCCGTCAGCTACTTCAAAATAGCCTTTTCGGTCACTCAGTGCACCGGTGAACGACCCCTTTTCATGTCCGAAAAGCTCAGAATCGATGGTACCTTCAGGAATCGCACCGCAATTGACTGCTATATAAGGGCCATGCTTTCGATGACTGAATTGATGAATTATCTGAGGGAAATTTTCTTTCCCAACGCCACTCTCGCCGATAATCAATACAGATAAATCGGTCGTTGACACTTGTACCGCAATATCAATGGCACGGTTAAGCAATGGCGAGTTGCCAATGATGCCAAACCTCTGTTTCACAGCCTGTAAATCTGATAATTGCATACTCATATCGTTGAAAAAACGTTGGAGATAAAGCGCTCACTCGGTTTTTGTAAACTGACAAATACCTGACAAAAACACCTGACAAAATTACATCTTTTTCATGAAAAGTGAATCATAACTTATGAAAAAGAGCATTATATGGCTTTGCACAGAAAAACAGCAACGCTTGAAAAAGAGAATTAAAATCCGCTAAAATCAACTGCATCAAATAATAAGCTCGGCGTTTGCCAACTTGAAGCATAGATCGGATCGTTACCTACTTCCATCAACTGGCTCCAAAGTGAAAGCATATTGCCAGTAATATTCATTTCTCCAATAGGATATTGAATTTCACCTCTTTCTATCCAAAAACCTTCAATCCCATACGAGAAATTACCCGTTGAACTATTACAATTCCCTCCATTAAAGCCGGTTACCAACACACCGGTTCCAATACGTGCCAAAAGAGTTTCCCGACTTGCATTTCCTAACGCAAATTGCAACACGGATGCCGAACCGGTTGTCGGTTCAACACCCAATTTATGAGCAATATAGGTATCAATGTAGTAATTATTCAAAATTCCTTTTTCAAATACAGAACGTGACTCTAAAGCAATTCCTTCACGGTCGAAGCAACGTGCTCCAATGGTACGAGACAACAATGGACAATCGTTCAAAGTCATTTTATCTGAACACACTTTCTGGCCTTGCTTATCAATCAAAAACGAATTATTTTGCTGCAACGCAGCGCCACTCAATGCCCCCATCATCGGAGACAGCAACGTACGTACCTCGTTTCTGTCCACAAGCATGGGATAAGTCGCCGATTGTATTTTACGTTGCCCAATTTTCATCAAAGCACGTTGCAAAGCCATTTCTCCAATTCCTTCTTTCTGCAGAGAATCCCACGATAGAGACTGATCATACCAATAAGCCTCAGGACGGGCATCATCGAAACCTCGTACAGAAACACTCACCGAGAGTCCGCAAGAAGAAGCAGCACTTTCTGCTTCAAGCCCATTACTATCAATCAAATAAGAATAACTCTCATTATCTCCATATGCCGATGCTACAGAAATGATGCGCTCGTCGCTTCTATCCACCTCAGCGGCTGCACGAAATGCGGCTTGAAGTTTTGCATCAGGGTCGAGTGCTGCAATGATTGGATCATGCAATGATAAAAATGCATCGTTACCTTTATAATAGCGTTCAGAGCTAGGCAAATGGCGCGCTTCGTCAATAGCTAATAATCGGGTTGATGCTATGGCACGAGAAAAAAAATGTTCTAACTCACTTTTTTCAAGTCGGTTGGTTGAAAATGAACCATATCGCCCATCCACAAATAAATAACCAATTAATTGATTTTCTTCGGCTTGCTGCAATTGTTCTATATGTCCATCACGCACCTCGTATGAGCTATCAGAACCTGAATAAATTCCAATACGGCAAGCCTGTGCACCTTGACGCAATAAATAGCTCTTCAACCAATGCGCCAACTCTTTTTGATCATTCGTTATCATGTTATCCGAAATAATTTTATTGATTTGAACCTGTCTCCAAAGTAATCGAAAATGAATTACTCATTTGCACCGCCGACAGTCAGCTTCGATACCAGAACAGAAGGCATCCCGCAAGTAACCGGACAGCTTTGTCCGTCTTTTCCACAAGTCCACGTACCGTTATCCATGGTATAATTATTTGCCACCATCACAATATCAGCCAACGCTTTAGGCCCATTTCCAATGATATTGACATCTTTTATCGGTTGTGTCAATTTACCGTTTTCGATTAAATATCCCGATTTCACAAAGAAGGTGAAATCTCCCGCGCCAATTTGCACCTGACCGTTAGTAAAGGTATCGACAAAGACTCCATTTTTTACAGCTGCAATCAAATCTTGTTCGGCAGCTTGTCCATTTTCCATATAGGTGGCACGCATTCGTGGAATCGGCGCAAAACGAAACGATTGCCGGCGACCGTTACCTGTAGGTGATACGTCATAATGGCGAGCGCTTATCCGATCGTGAATATAACTTGTCAGAATACCATCTTTTACAAGATAGGTTTTTTGCCCTTCCACGCCCTCGTCATCCATATTTACGGAGCCTCGATTGAAAGGAATCGTTCCGTCATCAACAACCGAAATGGTTGTGTCAGCAACTTTCTTGCCCAGTTTATCCGAAAAGATGGAAATATTCTTGCGGTTG
>JAJZHJ010000035.1 GCA_021804525.1 Bacteroidota bacterium
AATAGCATATAGACGGCCATCTTTGCCAAATTTCATCCATGCAATATCGTCGCCGACGGTTTCAACTTTCCATCCTGGAATTGTTGGAATAAGCATGGCTAAGTTTGTTTTTCCACAAGCTGATGGAAACGCTGCTGCTATATATTTCTTTTCGCCTTTAGGATTCGTGATGCCTAAAATCAACATGTGTTCAGCTAACCAACCTTCGTCTTTTGCCATTTTGGATGCAATACGTAAGGCAAGACATTTTTTTCCTAATAAAGCATTTCCACCGTAACCTGATCCAAATGACCATATTTCGTATGTTTCAGGAAAATGAGAAATGAATTTATCGTCGATAGTAGGAGCACAAGGCCACTTGCTGTCTTTTTGTCCGGGTTCTAATGGAGCGCCAACTGAGTGTATGCAAGGGATGAATTCTCCGTTTTCTCCTAAAACATCCAATACCTTTTTCCCCATACGCGTCATAATACGCATATTCGTTACAACATAAGGGGAATCTGTTATTTCCACGCCAATTTTTGCAATGTTTGAGCCTAGAGGTCCCATTGAGAAAGGAATAACGTATAGCGTACGCCCTTTCATACACCCCTTGTAACGGGCTTTCATAGTAGCTTTCATCTCGTCGGGAGCCATCCAGTTATTGGTTGGTCCTGCATCTTCTTTGTTTGTTGTACAAATGAAGGTGCGGTTTTCAACGCGGGCCACATCACTCGGATCGGAGTTGAAGGCGTAGCTACCAGGTCGTTTTTCTTCGTTCAACTTTGTTGCCATTCCACTTGCAACCATGGTATCAAGCAGTTGTTGATTCTCTTCTTCAGAGCCGTCGCACCACTGAACGTTTGTAGGCTCGCACCAAGCTGCCCACTCGTTTACCCAATCAATCAATTTTTTGTTGTTTGTCATCATCTTGTTTGTTTTTAGGGATTTATACATCGAGTTTACTAACACACATCTTTGAAGTTTCCAACCCACAAATATACGGTTTTTTTTTGTGGATGAACATGAATAAAGAAATATTTCCTTATTAAGAAAATAACTTATTGATTTTATGTGCCTTGCTTGGGTAGATTTTGAGGTGACCAGATAAACACGCTATCGAGCCAATCATGCTTTACTGGTTAATCTCAAGTAGTCCGATGGGTAAACGAGTAAAGACTACTTTCTTTTGGTCGTCAATGTTTTCTATAAACTCCTCTACTACTGGTATTAATAGTTCTGTGTTTTGATAAGATACAACAAACAAAACATTTTCTGTAGTATCTTCTATGGCTTCTATAGTGCCAACCTTACCTTTTGTTTTATCAATGATAATATATCCAATAAGTTCATTAATAGGCGATTGATATGGAGCGCTTGCTATTTGAACATCCTGTTTCGGAAGATAAATCGTCTTTCCAATCAGTTTTTTGCTTTTTTCGATGGATGAAAGTCCTTCGAATGTAATCAGGGCAGAACGATCTTTTTTGTTGAGTTTGTTCTTGATGAAAAATGGAACAAAAATGCCTTCAATCTCTAAAATGAGAAAATTAGGTTCAAACGATTGCAGATCAACCGTGAGTATAATTGTCAGTTCCCCTTGAACGCCGTGTTGTTTGTGAACATAACCGATCGGAAAAAGCTCATCGAGAAGAATCATAGAAGGACATAAAAAACGCCTTGAAAATAATGCGTCTTCAAGGCGAGGTAAAATTATTGTGGCGATATCATCTTTTCTTTGCGTAACGCTCATTCAACTGTTTTATCACGTCTTTCGTGATGTCATATCCGTTGGCAGCATATAAAACGTTATCGTTCATTGAGTTTGTCGAGAGAACAATTTGATAATGTTTTGCGGGACAATAGCTTTTGAGAAATTGACTAATCGTATCTCGCAATTGCTCATTAAAGCGTTGTTGCTGTGCCATCAATTGATTAGTTAGTTGTTGATTTAAGTCTTGAAGTTCTTTTTGTTTGGCAACTAAACGATTATTTTCTTGTTCCGCTTTTTCTCTACTTAAAAAAGCATTGTTTTTCATTTTGGTTTCAAAACTTGCCATATCTTCTTGCAATTGTTTGGCGCGTGCATTAATACGTTGCCGAGAATCTTCTTGCCCTTGCAAAAGTTGTTCGTTAGCATCTTTTGCTAATTGATAATATGCTAAAAGGGTATCGACATTAATGTATGCAATTGGAAGTTTTCCTTTGGTGACAGTAGTATCGAATGGGATAGAATCTTGTGGAGCACTTTTTTTGTTTGAGCATTGTGTGAAAAGAAGCACAGCACCGGCCAGTGCGATAACTGTTTTGAAAAAAAGTAATGGTTTATTCATGTTTTTTGAATTACAATGTCTTGATATAATGATCAAAGCCCATTTATGAGGGATGTTTGTTGTTTTGAAAATAAAGACATTCGTTGCATGTTTACGTAAGCTGATTCACACATTAATGATAAGTTCAAAAAAGCGGAATCTTGAAAAATTAGATTCCGCTTTAATTGAGTTGGGCAAAGATAATGTAATATCATAGTGTTACACAAAGGTTTTGTGATTTTTATGAAATCATTCTTTGTGGAATTCGTGATTTAACTCCAATAAACAGTTTATTTGTTCAGTACCTCAACAGCTTTTTGTACAGTCTTATCTGTTTGATTTAATGTGCGGTAAAACCCTTCGTCTCCTAATAAATTACGCATTATGTACGCTTTTAGTTGGTTGGTGATTAATGAATGAGATATACCAAAGAAATAATAATGTTTTGGTATTCCCTTGGAAGCGGCATACGAAGCCATATGTTGAGCAAGTGGCTGTTTATTAAGATATTGGTCTAATGCCTGCCATGTGTTATATTTGTCTAATAATGCGCGATGTTGGTCGGTATATATTACAGCATATTGGAAGAGAATGCCATGATCGAATAATCGACGGAAATAAGGAGTATAGCCAATTGTGTCCATTGGCACAAAGATATCGGGCATAATGCCGCCACCTCCGTAGACCGTGCGGCCATCTCGCGTTTTGAATTTTTCTTTCAAATTCAGTTTAATACTGTCTTTTGAGAAAAATTCGCCATGAAGATAACGATTGAGGAAATCGTTTTCGTAGGCTTGATCTTTCCCCATGATGTAAGGCTTTTGGATGCAACGCCCCGAAGGTGTATAGTAGCGTGCAATCGTGAGACGAACGGCTGATTTATCGGGGAATTCAAATTGTTGCTGAACTAATCCTTTCCCATATGAACGTCGCCCAATGATTACTCCACGATCGTTGTCTTGTATAGCACCAGAAAAAATTTCCGCTGCCGATGCTGTCCATTCATCAATGAGAACTGCAATTTTGACATTTGGGAATGAACCCCTACCATCAGAGTAATATTCGGTGCGTGGGTAGGCGCGTCCTTGAGCATAAACGATCAACTCGTTTTTGGGTAAAAATTCATTCACCATTTTAACGGCTGCATCCATGAATCCTCCGGTGTTGTCACGTAAATCAATGATCAGTTTCGATGCCCCTTGACTCCGTAGTTTTGCCAATGCGGTCAAAAACTCGGAGTAGGTGGTGTCACCAAACTTACTCACTTTGATGTATCCAATTTGAGGAGTAATCATATAAGCCGCTTCAACACTGTTGACGGGGATTTCACCTCTTGTGATAGCATATTTTAGTATATTACGGCGGTCAGCGCGTTTTATGCCAATATTGACAGTTGTTCCGATCCGCCCCCGCAATTTGTTCATAACTTTTGCATTGCTGATTGATGTGCCAACAAATGCTGTATCATTAACGGATACGATGCGATCACCTGGTAGAATGCCAACTTTTTCGGCAGGACCTCCATGCACTACTGCTACCACCAAAATGGTATCGTTTTGCAAGGTGAATTCCACGCCAATACCGCCAAATCCACCTTCCAATTGTTCATTAGTAGCTTCCAGATCTTTTGCGGGAATATATACAGAGTGAGGATCGAGACTCGCCATAATACTGGTCATGGCGTTGTCGGTGATGCCATTCATATTGACTGTATCGACGTAGCGGGTGCTTATAAGGTTCAAAAGTTCAGAGATTTTACTTTTATCAAGTCCTAGCGATCGAAAAAAACCAATGGTGTTTCCCACATCGTTGCGCATTGCCAGAAAATTTCCAATCAAAATTCCTAAGGCCAAAATAAAAGCCAATGAGAATGGGAATGCTATTTTTTTCCAAGTTTTCATAAATCAGAAGTATGAATTTCAATATAATCGACAGTGATACTGGCTTGTTTTAGCAGATCTATTCCATTGGAAAGCCGGTAAGGTTCTCCATATACAACTCTTTTTATCCCCGATTGAATGATGAGTTTGGCACATTCGATGCAAGGAGATGAAGTAACGTATAATGTGGCATCCTGACTGCTATTATTGGAACGAGCTATTTTTGTAATTGCGTTGGCTTCGGCATGAAGTACATAAGGAAATGATTTGTTGTTTTCATCCTCACACTGATTGGGGAATCCGGAAGGAGTCCCATTGTAACCGTCTGATATAATCATATTGTCGCGAACAATGAGAGCGCCTACTTTGCGACGGTTGCAATACGAGTTTTGTGCCCATATTTGTGCCATTTGCATGTATCGTTTATCGAACTGGGCTTGTTTGGTTTCTTCCATGAGTGTGATCGTTAAAAGTTGAGCGTGGTTTCCTTGATTTCCTATTGAAAACGGTACGTTTATTGTTGCAATAATTCGTTGGCAAAAGCTTCGATATCAATACCTGAAAAGTTCCCGGAAGTCATAAATAAGAGAACCTTGTTATGAAAATCCATACTCCGCAAAAAGGCTTGAAGTGACAACCCGTTAGAAAAAGCGTGTACATTATCTCCTCCAAAAGCCACGGTGACTTCTTGTTCAGACAGTTGAGTCAAATGTTTATGTTCGATCACTTCGGGATTGAAATAGACGAGCGCTTTGTCAGCAGCTTTCATACAATCGTTGTACTGCGGCAAAAAATCAGCTTTCAAACTGCTGAAGGTGTGAAGTTCCATACAAGCGATCAGCTTTTTATCAGGATATTGTTTTTTTACGGCTTCAACTGTTGCTTTGAGTTTTGACGGCGAATGTGCAAAATCTTTGTAGGCTATGGCATCCGGAGTTTCTGCAATTTTTTGCAATCGGTTTGAGGCTCCTTTGAAATCTTGCAGTGCTGAATAGAAATCACTTTCTTTTACACCAAGCTGTTTACAAACCAAACATGCGGCAGCAATATTTTGTAAATTGTGTTCTCCAAAAACAAGCAATGGATATTTTATCCCTTTGTGAATAATGGATGTTATTCCATTATCTATTATATATTCAGGTGCTTGGTATGGAATGGCAACAATGTCAGAACGTAAGTTGGCTACTATGTTTTGCAGGTGTTCGTCTTTTTCAAAGTAGATGAGGCGTCCTTCCCGTTCAATTAAGTCGGCAAATTTTTTAAATTGAGCCACATACGTTTCAAAAGTTGGGAATACATTGATGTGATCCCATGCAATACCTGTTAAAACGGCAATATGAGGGTGATAAAGATGAAATTTAGGGCGTGGGTCTAATGGTGAGGTTAAGTATTCGTCTCCTTCGAAAATAGCAATTGGCGCATCATACGAAAGCTTGACCATTGTGTCAAATCCGTTCAGTTGTGCACCGACCATAAAATCGACAACCATATTTCGTTTACTCAGAACATGCAAAATAATGGCTGTGGTGGTAGTTTTTCCATGACTACCTCCTACCACGATACGGGTTTTTTTCTGTGTTTGTTTGTATAAGTATTCAGGAAAAGAGTAGATGTCGATTCCCAATTCTTTGGCGCGAAGCAATTCTGGGTTGTCTGCTCGGGCATGCATTCCAACTATAACTGCCGAAATCTCTTTAGTGATTTTTTCGGGGTGCCAGCCTAGTGTTTCGGGCAAAAGGCCATTTGATTTTAGATGACTTTTAGAGGGTTCAAAAATCTCGTCATCAGAACCCGTTATAATGTAGTTTGGTTTTTTGCTCACCGCAATGGCTAAATTGTGCATCGCTGCACCACCAATTGCAATAAAATGAAGATGTTTCATATAAGAAGCCCTGTTTGATGTATCATGCTAAGATAGAAATAAAAAATGATTCAACTGTGATTTCACTTTATTAGATTCATTTTTTAGCGATTAATGATAAACTGTGTTTTTCAAAACGCCTATTGAAGCCTGATAATCAGGGTTATTTTGCGGTTCTAACTATTCTTTCTAATTTCGCTGCAAAAATACAACGTTTTTATGAAGATAACGACGATAGAGGCAGGTTTTTTTCATGTAGATGGAGGTGCCATGTTTGGAGTTGTCCCCAAACGGGTATGGCAAAAGCGATATCCATGCAATGATCAGAATTTTTGCCGTTTAGCGATGCGCTTGCTTTTAATTGAATCGGACAACCGACTTGTTTTGATTGATACCGGAGCAGGGAAAAAGCAATTGGAATATTTGAAATACTACGATTTTACGCAAATTATTGATTTTGATGAAGAATTAGCACGTCATGGCTATGCGTGCAGTCAGGTTACCGATGTGGTGTTGACGCATCTTCATTTCGATCATTGTGGTGGAACAACTTTGTTGTGTGAAAATGGGGAGAAGATTGACTTAACTTTTCCGAATGCGACGGTTTGGGTAGGTCGCTCCCAGTGGGAAAACTTTCTGAATCCTAATGTGCGTGAAGGCGATTCTTACTTCAGTGAAAATATGCTGCCTGTGTTTGATGCTGGCAAGTTAAGATTGGTAGATGTTGATGTTCAGATGGATGAATACATCTCATTGAAACTTTTCAACGGTCATACCGTCGGTCAATTGGTGCCTTATGTAGCTTTCGATGATTCTACAACACTGGTTTATGTGGGAGATGTAATTCCGGCTGCAGCTTCTATTCCTATTGCGTGGATCTCGGCTTATGATACATTTCCGATTACGTCGATGCAAGATAAGGAACAACTTCTGGCTGAAGCGTCAGCGTACAACCAGCTATTAGTATTCGAGCATGACGCTTATGTGGAATGTTGTCGAGTGGAAAAAATCAACGGAAAATATCGCATCCAAAAACAGGGATTGTTGTCGGATTTCCTAACAAAGAATTGAGAAAATGCACTTTCTGAAAAAAATTGATGTTTACATCATTAAGAAATTCATTGGCACGTATTTCTTCTCTATTGTGTTGATAATTAGTATTGTGATTGTGATTGACACGAGTGAAAAAATGGATGCTTTTTATGATCACCATGCGCCATTAAAAGCGATTATATTCGACTATTATCTCAATTTTATTCCCTATTTCATTAATCTGTTCAGTCCGCTCTTCACGTTTATCTCCGTTATTTATTTCACCTCTAAATTGGCAGGCAATACCGAAATTATTGCGATTTTGTCGAGTGGAATGAGTTTCAGGCGGTTGATGATACCTTACGCAATTTCAGCAGCCATAATTGCATCTATTACGTTTGTGCTCAGCGGCTATATTATTCCTCCTGCCAATAAGGTGCGTATAAAGTTTGAAGACAAATATGTGAAACCATTCATGACGGATAATGCACAAAATATTCAAATGAAAGTGGATAAAAATGTTGTTGCCTATATTGAACGTTTCGAATCCAAACAAAATGTTGGAACTCGCTTCTCGCTAGATGAATTTAATGGAAAAAGTTTAGTTTCACGTATGACTGCTGACAGCATCCGTTGGGATTCAGCTTATCGTTGGACAGTCAAAAACTACATGATTCGAAAATTTATGGGGTTACGGGAACATTTAAAGCGTGGCCCAAAATTGGATACGACCATTTTAATGCAGCCTGCAGATTTTTTCATCACGTTTCAAGAGGCTCCTCAAATGACTAACGGCGCTCTACATGGATACATTAGCCGGCAGCAAAAACGTGGAGTAGGAGATATTGGCGCTTTTTCAGTTGAATATGACAAGCGTTTTGCCAACCCACTGGCAGCCTTCATTCTGACATTAATTGGCGTTTCGTTGGCTTCGCGTAAAGTGCGCGGGGGCATGGGATTGCACATTGGTATAGGGCTTGCCTTGAGTGCATTGTATATTCTGTTTTCAACAATATCTGCCACTTTTGCCGTGAGTGGAACGTTGCCTGCAATTGTAGCTGTGTGGCTTCCTAATATTACGTTTCTGATAGTCGGTGTGATTCTGTACATTCGAGCAAGGAAATAACTTGCTAATTATAGCTTTACTATGGGAGAAATTTTGCTCGAAAACATGCGATTTTATGCCTATCATGGTGTTTATGCCGAAGAACAACAAATAGGCAATGATTTTACTGTCGATTTAAGAATAGAACTTTCTTTTGGTGAGTCGGTATCGACTGATCAATTAGCTGATACATTGAATTATGAAGCTGTATATTTGTTGGTAAAAAAGCAAATGATGATTCCGTCAAAGCTGTTGGAACATGTGGCAGAACGCATTTTGAATGGCTTGCTCATTGCATTTCCTTCCATCCAAGTTGCGGAAATTCATCTTTCTAAGCTACATCCACCTCTTGGTGGAGAAGTTGAAAAAGTGACGGTTGTTTTATGCAAAAAGAGGGAAAAT
>JAJZHJ010000036.1 GCA_021804525.1 Bacteroidota bacterium
CGCAAACGAACCAGCTCGTTGCAATTCATTGGCAACATTGACAATGTTTTGAAGTTTCTGCAAAAACCATATATCAATTTTAGTCAATTCATGAATGCGCTCAATGCTATATCCTGATTGCAATGCTTGAGAAAGATAAAAAATACGCCGATCAGTAGGTTCTGACAATGCTTTATCCAAATCAACAATTTCCAACTGTTTATTACCAATAAAACCATGCATTCCCTGTTGAATCATGCGTAGTCCTTTTTGCAACGCTTCTTCAAAAGTGCGGCCTATCGCCATCACTTCACCGACACTTTTCATGCTACTCCCTATTTCACGCGAAACGCCATGAAATTTAGCCAAATCCCAACGTGGTATTTTGCACACCACATAATCCAAAGCAGGTTCAAAGAAAGCTGGCGTTGTTTTAGTCACCGAGTTTTTCAAATCAAATAACCCAAACCCCAAAGCTAATTTTGCAGCAACAAAAGCCAATGGATACCCGGTTGCTTTCGAGGCCAAAGCCGACGAACGACTCAAACGGGCATTCACTTCTATCACACGATAATCTTCAGAATTGGGATCAAGCGCATATTGCACATTACACTCACCTACGATGCCAATGTGCCGTACAATACGGATTGCCAATTCGCGCAATTTATGATATTCACTGTTTGTTAATGTTTGCGAAGGTGCTACCACAATGCTTTCCCCTGTATGAATACCAAGAGGATCGAGATTTTCCATGTTACATACCGTAATGCAGTTGTCATATCGGTCTCGCACCACCTCATATTCAACCTCTTTCCAGCCTTTTAATGACTTCTCGATCAACAATTGCGTTGAATAATTGAATGCTTTTTGGGCTAAGTTTCGCAACTCGTCTTCATTATTACAAAAGCCACTACCCAATCCACCTAAAGCATATGCAGCGCGCACAATAATAGGATATTCTAATAATTCGGCCGCTTTCAACGCATCTTCCAAATGCTGTACAGCAACACTTTTAATAGTTTTTACATCAATCTGATCCAGCTTTTTGACAAACAATTCACGATCTTCCGTATCAATAATAGATTGAACAGGCGTTCCCAACACAGGAAGATTGTACTTCTCCAATACCCCTGTTTGAAAGAGTTGAACACCGCAATTCAAAGCTGTTTGACCTCCAAAAGCGAGCAATAATCCATCAGGTGATTCTTTGCGGATCACTTTTTCGACAAAGAAAGGTGTAATAGGCAAAAAATATATCTTATCAGCAACGCCTTCCGATGTTTGCACCGTTGCAATATTGGGATTAATCAATACAGTCTCAATACCTTCTTCTTTCAATGCTTTCAAAGCCTGAGAGCCTGAATAATCAAATTCACCGGCCTCTCCGATTTTCAGTGCCCCAGAACCAAGGATTAATACTTTTTTAATAGGCAATGACTCATTTTCAATGGGGAATGTCCTATCTGTGACCTTCATAATGCTGAATTTTACTTTTTAGTTCTTCTATCGTAGCTATGCGAAATATTTTTTCGTGCTATTGTTACTCTTTGTCGATTAAATTCAAAAATTCATCAAACAAGAACTCGGTATCAGTTGGGCCGCTTGAGGCTTCTGGGTGAAACTGAGTAGAGAAAAAAGGTTTGGTTTTGTGTCGAACTCCTTCGTTTGTACCATCATTGAGATTGATAAATAAAGGTTCCCAGCCATCACCCAAAGTTGTATTATCTACGGCAAAACCGTGATTTTGAGAAGTAATAAAACAACGATTGGTACCAACCATCCTCACAGGCTGATTATGACTACGATGTCCATATTTCAATTTATATGTGGAAGCACCATCAGCCAACGAAAGCAATTGATTGCCCAGACAGATACCGAAAATCGGCTTTTCTTCTTGAATAGCGTCATGGAGGTGATTAATGGTGACACCGCAATATTCTGGATCGCCAGGTCCATTGGAAATAAACAATCCATCATACTCAAGCGTGCTGAAATCGTAATCCCAGGGAACGCGAATCACCGTAACATTGCGTTTTAGAAAGCAGCGAATGATATTATGCTTCACGCCACAATCGACCAGCACAATCTTTTTCTTGCCGCTACCATAACGAATAACTTCTTTGCAGCTCACTTTTGCAACAAGATTTTCTTTATTCGGATCGATAAATTCAATGTCCGGCATGTCAGGAAAAACAAGTTTGCCTTTCATCGAACCATATTCGCGAATTACTTTTGTCAACTCACGTGTGTCAATGCCATAAATTGCAGGCACTTGGTGCTCTTTTAGCCAATCGCTTAAACTCTTTTGAGCGTTCCAATGGTTGTATTCAAACGAATAATCGGAAATAACCAGTCCGCTGACATGAATTATTTCCGATTCGTAAAATGTTGATAAGCCATTTTCCATTCCTGCTTGGGGAACTCCGTAATTACCAATCAATGGATAAGTGACGACTAAAATTTGGCCGGAATAAGATGGATCCGTTAAACTCTCTGGATACCCGACCATTGCCGTGCTAAAAACTACTTCGCCCGCTCGCGGAACTTCGTAACCAAAAGATTTCCCGTGAAAAATCATGCCGTTTTCCAGCACCAATTGCATGGCTTTGCTTTTTCCCATGAATTTTTATATTGTAGAATAAATAAGAGCTGCTTTCGACCTGCAAAGATACAAAAAACTACCTGATGAAAAGCAAAACCTCTCAAGAAAAAGAAAAAACAATCACAAATCTTCCATGAAATTTCAAACGTAAATAATTTGCAACAATTTGCAATGTCCACTTTGCAAAGTAAAAGATATATCGTACTTTTGTTTGTGTTTATATATCTCACTTGCCAATAATATAAGAACTTAATATATAATATTTTAACGATGAAACTGCTCGAAACCATCATGCAACGTGCCCAACAAAATCCTCAGCACATTGTATTGCCTGAAGGAACTGAAGAACGAACCCTTCAAGCCGCCGATACTATTCTTGGGAAAAAAGCTGCAACCATTACACTTATTGGCAATCCAAATGAAATTATTGAATTAGCCAATCGATTGCAACTAAAACACATCGAAGAAACCACAATTCTCGATCCTGAAAATTATGACAAGATGGAAACTTATACCCAATTGCTTTTTGAACTCCGCAAAAGCAAAGGTATGACGATTGATCAGGCACGAAAATTGGTAAAGGATCCTCTTTATATTGGCACTTTAATGATTAAAAACGGCGATGCTGACGGTGAGGTTGCAGGTGCTCGCAACACCACAGGAAATGTACTACGTCCGGCTCTTCAAATTGTAAAAACAAAACCTGGAGTAACGGTTGTTTCGGGGGCAGTATTATTGTTCACCCAAAGTCCTTATGGCGAAAACGGGTTTGTCATGATGGCAGACTTAGCCGTAACCCCTAATCCAACAGCTGAAGAATTAGCTCAGATAGCCGTAATGACAGGTCAAACAGCTCGCACATTAGGCGGGTTTGAGCCTCGCATTGCCATGCTCAGTTTTTCAACCAAAGGCAGTGCAAAGCACGAATTAGTTGACAAAGTGGTTGAAGCAACCCGTTTAGCGCAGGAAATGGCGCCTGATATGCAAATTGACGGCGAACTGCAAGCTGATGCCGCATTAGTCCCATCGGTAGGAGCAAGCAAAGCGCCTGGAAGCATTGTGGCAGGTCATGCCAATGTGCTGATTTTTCCTGACATTCAATCGGGGAACATCGGATATAAATTAGTACAACGTCTTGGAAATGCACAAGCCATTGGCCCAGTGCTGCAAGGTATGGGAGCACCTATCAATGATTTGTCACGCGGCTGTTCGGCTGACGACATTGTACAAATGATTGCAATCACTGTGAATCAGGCTATCAGTTTAAAAGAACATCGAGACGCTATTCTTCATTAATCATAGTTCATATTATCTTCATCTCAATTTAACATCGCAACATGGTGGAATTACCCAACGAACCTATTGAAAATTATGGTTTAAGCAAAAAAGACCGGAAACGAACCCTTTTTTCACGTATCGGCGTAGTAGGCTGTGGCAAAGAAGGAAGCCTAATAGCAACCATTGCTGCCAGCAAAGGAATGGAAGTGGTATTTTTGGAACTAAATCAGGAAAAAATCGCTAATGCCTTTATACGTATCGAAGCCAAACTTGATTTGCGTGTAAACAATTGGGGACTAACACAATCGGAAAAGAAAGTTATTCTTTCTCGCATAAAAGGAACGACTGAATATCGTGATTTTGTCGGATGCGATTTTGTGATCGAAGCTATTCGCTACGATAATAAAACCGGACAACAAAGTACGGAAGGACGCAAAGAAGTTTTCAAAAAACTGGAAGCGATCTTAACTCCCGAAGCCATTATTGCCACAAACGTTTCTACTATTGTTGTGACAGCCTTAGCCAGTGAATTGCAGCATCAGGAACGGTGCATTGGTGTCCATTTTTTATCGAACATTCCTGATTCACACATTATTGAAATTGTAAGAGGACTCAATACATCGGATGCAACGTTTGAAAAAGTCTGCCGTTTTGCCGAATTAATCAACTACAGTTATATCTCTGTTTTAGAATCAGTCGGTTTGGTTAGTTTGCGTATGTTTCTTATCATGCTCAATGAAGCCTGCGCCATTGTCATGGAAGGCATCGCGTCACTTACCGACATTGACAAGCTGTTGACAGTCGGATTCGGCCACCGGCAGGGAGTTTTTGTCACTGCCGACAGAATGGGCATTGAAAAAATTGTTCCATTAATGGAAAATCTTTTTCATGAATATGGCAACATTAAATACAAACCCTCACCCTTAATAATGCGCCTTTATCGTGCAAAATATTATGGAATAAGCCGCAGAAAAGGATTTTATAACTACGACGAAACCGGACGACTCATCAATAGCTGATCAAAATATTACAAATGAAGATATTAGTATTAAATTGCGGAAGTTCCTCTGTCAAATATAAGCTTTTTGACATGTCCACCAAAGCCATTCTCGGTCAGGGAGGTGTCGAAAAATTGGGAATGCGGGGTTCTTTTTTGAAACATACGCAAGCCGACAACAACAAAGTGACGCTCGAGGGCGAAATTCTGACCCATCAAAGTGCCATCGAATATATTTTAGGCGTACTCATCAGCCCTCAACATGGGGCTATTAGCTCGTTGGATGAGATCGGCGCTGTTGGGCATCGCTTAGTGCATGGTGGCGAAAAATTCAATGCCAGTGTTTTGATCGACGACGAAGTAATCTCGAATATCGAAGCGTGCATCGAAATAGCACCGTTGCACAATCCACCTAATTTAGCGGGTATTAATGCCATCAAAGAGCTACTCCCTAATGTACCTCAGGTAGGCGTGTTTGATACTGCTTTTCATCAAACGATGGAACCTCATGCTTATATGTACGCCATCCCCTACTCCTTGTATACAAAATATGGGATTCGTCGGTATGGATTTCATGGCACCAGCCATCGATATGTGTCGAAACGAGCTTGTGAGTTTTTAGGATTGGATTATGATCAGGCCAAACTAATCACCTGTCATATTGGCAATGGAGCTTCCATCACAGCTATCAAAAACGGTAAATCGATAGATACATCAATGGGATTTACGCCTGTTGAAGGATTGATGATGGGAACACGCAGTGGCGATATCGACTTGGGCGTTGTCACCTTTTTGATGGATAAAGAGATGTTGGGGACCGAATCGGCCTCGACTCTTTTCAATAAACACAGTGGAGTATTAGGCGTTTCTGGCGTTTCTTCCGATATGCGCGACCTTGCCAAAGCCATTGAAGAAGGAAATGAACATGCCAAACTGGCTTTGAAAATGTATCAATATCGCATCAAAAAATATATCGGATCCTATTTAGCAGTACTGGGAGGCGCCGATGCCATCGTATTTACCGGCGGCGTGGGTGAGAATGGAGATGCAACACGAGCTGCTGCATGCAGCGACATGGAATGGCTGGGAATTTCTATCGATCAAAAAGTCAATTCAACGGTACATGGAGTTGAAAAAGTCATCAGCACTCCTGACTCAAAAATCAAGGTAGTTGTTATTCCTACAGATGAAGAATTTATGATTGCTTCGGACACGATGCAAATCATCAGGCAATAAAATATCAGCTTTATTAAAATCAAGTAGGTAGGGGTACTACTCCCCCGCCCTCTCACACCACCATGAATGCTTTCGCACATGGTGGTTTCTTTTCATTATTTAACCTGACCTGATTTATCTTGAAAGGTTGTTTGGACACCAAGTACAATCTTGCTATTACATATAGTACAACCTTGCTATTGCCTGTTGATTGGCTCGTCACCTTCAACGTATAAGTTCGGTCGGAAGAGCGAATGTGATAATGATCAGCTCCGAAAGGTTGTTGGGCACGATATCTGATGGATTGACTGGGTAGGTTGTGGCGGTCATTTCGTTGAAAAAGCTGATACTTACGGCAGGGTTGTCATCGACTATCTTTCCCTTGTAGCTCTTTATTTTCAGGTTACGATCCTTCGAATTTCATGTTTGAGTTTTCCTTTCCCTCGTCAGAGTTTTTGAGAGAACACTCATCGTATTACAGCTTCTTCAATACAATCTGCGCTTCGTAAGCCTGATTGATTTCATTCATAAAGGATTTGAAATCCTCATTATAGCTTGACGGAAATTCTTCTTTTGGAATATTGATGAGTTGAACAACTTGTAATGTATTTCCTTGCATTGACAGATGCGATGAAAAGCTGCCAAACATTTTTTTCAAAACAACATCCGACGGCAGCTTTTCCACTTTCATCCCGTTGGGAATGGCAAGGACAATGGTGTCACATTCCATGTTACCATCGTTGATAACAAAAGGATACTTGCGCTCTTTTTGCGAAAAGAGTGGATATTTGTTTTTACGTGGATTGACGGGCACAAATAAACGCGTACCCGATTGATTTGCGTACATATCGGATGATAAGGTGTAATTCAACGTAATCGCAGGCAATGAGTCATGCTTTTCAACAACATAAATATTTGTAATTTTCAGACTTGGCAATCGATAGTCAGCTTTAATGATTTTTGATCGGTCTTCGCTATTAGCGATCTTTTCAAAGGCAATCATCTCTTCATAATGAGCCAGACTATAAATAGAACGTACTTTTGCCTGCATCGAACCTGAGTTATCCAAACGAATGCATACCCGCGTGTGTGTAAAACTGGCTGAATCTGGATACGTTGGTAATCGGTAAATTCTGCCACCTTCTGGTGTAACCAACAATGCGTCATGTCCTGCAATTTCGCTGTGAACATAGCCAAAAGGTAATTCGCTGCTTGTGCATTCCAACGGAATGGTATCTTTTCCTAACGGGACAATGAGAACAACATGGTTGGCTTGTCGAGGACTTGCAAAGTGAGGAATAAACCGTTTGTGATAAGTACTAATAATGGTGTAATAAGAAGGAATACCAGCCACTTCCAACATGGCTCTCAAGTAGTTTGTTAATCCTTTGCAATCACCAAATCCGGTTTGACAAACAGTAGCAGCAGAGATAGGCTGGTAGCCGCCAATACCGAGTTGAATGCTAACATAGCGTGTAGTTCGTTGCAAATACTGATACAGACGTTTCACCTTTTCGCGATCGGATGTAGCTCCGGCTACAATCTCTTTCACCTTTTCAATGGTCTGAGGCGACAATTGATCCCGTTGTGCAAGCAAGCTCCATGCCCATTTTCCCATATTGTTCCATGTACTTAGCGACCCTGTCGATTTATCATAGGAGAAATTTTCAGGTTTCAATTGTAGTCTTGGTGCTAATCTGCTGAATTTAGGCATATAGGATTCTTCGTCAATAGCTTTCAATCCATTTACTGTCCATGTGTAAACCTCTTGATCTTTCATTTTTACAGAATCGGCACGATCAGACATATTTAACGAATGAAGTTTGAATTTTGCACTAACAGGCATCATCAGATGATATTCAGCATGTTGCACCGATTGCTGAAATGCTTCCATCGGAGCGAACACAGGAAATTCGATTATGCCGTTTTTCCATTTCTCTTCATACTCGTAGATTATCGTGAAAGGATATGTTGGTTGGCTGCATTCGTAAAAAGAAACACTCTCGTCGGTAGCTAATTCAGTAGAAAGAGAGGAAGTGTGTAAATCCGACATTTTGATCTTACGAATTTGTTTTCCGGTTTGATCTAAAATCTCACCTGAAAACTTCTTCAATTCCCAATATTTGCCTAATCCTTCCCTGAAATTAGCCTCATCGCTTCCTTTTTCATTTAAGACCGTCACCACTCGAGTTACCTTTTCTACTGCATTTTGAGGATCAATATACTCAAAACTAGTCGATTCAAAACGAACCACAGAATAAGCATCCATTCGCATCGAATCGGGAATTTGACTAACAGGATAATATTCCTTTTGAGCCGCATTTACACCTATGATAATAAATCCGAGAAGCAACATGATGATTGATCTTTTCATATGAATTTGTTTATTTTTTTCATTAAGGTCATATGGAACTCGCTTACACATTCATCGTCATTGGCGAATCGTTTATACATGCTCGTTTCATACGATAATAGTTTTTTTGTTTAAGGACGTAT
>JAJZHJ010000037.1 GCA_021804525.1 Bacteroidota bacterium
CAATTTCTTCACAATATTGAACAAGTTGTTGAACATTCGTTGCTTTAGGAAAGGGAGATGCCATTGCACCAATTCCCCAGGCTCCAATCTCTTGTGCATGGCGTGCCAACTTATTGCTCGATTTTAAACAAGTGCTGCCAACATGAACAATTACTTTAAAATCTTGAGGGGCAACGCTTACCCATTTCTCAGCTAAGCGCATCCGTTCATCATCTGTAAGCAAATAACCTTCTCCGGATGATCCATTGATAAATACTCCTTTTAATCCGTTATTTACAAGTAATTTACAATAGTCATCAATCAGACTGTATTTTACTTCTCCTTCATCATCAAAAGGGGTAAACGGAGCATTGATTAAGCCTTTAATCCTTTCCATTGCATTATTTTTAATTATTATGTTCTACTTCAAATTTACGAGTGACACCTAATAGAAACGAACGCTCTATCTAACTATCCCTATTGGGGTTTTAAATAGAAAAAACCGATGCTTTTTCTATCTCAATCCCTTTTGAACATTCATCCAAGACATTCCAACATTGATAAAGCCCTCTCGGGACATGAAAACAACCCTTCCATTTTCCTCCCTTCAATGGCAACAACACGTCACCTTGTCGATTCAGATAACCGAACCATTCCGCATGCTCTGTATCTTTAAAATGTTCCCAGGTATAAGTATGCACCTTTTCAAACCATTCTAAGCAGGCTTGCGATCCTGTCAACTGATACCCTTTTATCATGGTAATCAGTGTTTCAACATGTACCCACCATAGTTTTTGATCCCACTCCAATTGCTGCGGAGGATACCCCTTACGATCCATGAAATAAAAAATTCCGCCATATTGATCATCCCAACCATATTCAACCATTTGGACAGCAATTTTAGCAGCCTTCTCAATCAATTCAGGACGCTTTAATCGCGTTCCCAAATCCATAATAAACCACATGGCTTCTATGGCATGTCCCGGATTAATTGATCTTCCTTCAAATGAATCAGAAAGAGCTTCTCCTTCAAAGGTAACATTCTCAACAATCAATCCCAATTCCGGCCTGTAAAAAACATCCATTACTTCGTGGATACACGCATCAATTAGATTTTGCATTAGTTCAGGTGAAAGCAAATGTTCTATTTCTAAAGCCAAATTACACAGTATCATAGGTAACGCAAAATTTTTCAAATCGCGTGTGCCTGGAACCGCTTTATTCCATTGTCCTTTAGGATTATCCGTTTTGGACAAGATGTGATCAAAAGTCTTTTTTGCAATCTCAGCATATTCTATATTCCCCGTTGCTTTGTTTAACTGCCCAAATGCCATTGCTGCAAATGTATATGAAAAAATATTATATGGTTCAACGAGAGGCCTACCTTCTCTTGTTAGTGAAAAATACCAATTGTATGAACCGTCGTGCCCATATTTCTTTAGAAACTCACCTCCTTGAATAGCACACTCTAACCATGCAGGCTGCCGATCCACATTATTATACATCATAGCAAAAAGCCAGACTTCACGCCCTTGCAGCCAAACAAATTTATCGGTATCATAGACATTCCCCTCTCTATCCAAACAAGTAAAATACCCACCGAACTGTTTGTCTTGAGATTTCTCTAACCAAAAGGGCAAAACATTTTCCAATAATTCATTCTTATACTGTAGTGCTAAGGCACCAAAATTTATATCACTCATATCTCGATTACCATTATCTATTATCTGTTTTTTGACACTTTAAATCCAAATTCATCCAAACGAAGAAACTGAAATACTCAAATTAAACTATTTTTGTCTATATATTTTATTGAATAAGGGAGATGAATACTCCCATTAAGGTCGTTTTTCTCTTCAGTAAACGCCTATTTTGCTATTATTGCAAGAATGATCGCGGTCATTAATAATTTATTTTATTATCTGTGCAAATATAGCGCATATTATTCTGTATATCCAAGTACTTCCCCATATTTTTTTATATACAAACATGTTAATCTTTAATAATTAACACATTCGCATGCCTATATTGCTATAGATCAAGCACATGAAATATACTTAGAGTACAACTATAGAATAATAAACTCAGAAGGATATGGGAATAAAATAGCTACTAAAAACGTAACAAGTAGTTAATAAACAGCATATTGCATGCACAATAGCTCTAAGTAGCATTTACAAAGCTTTGTTGCATTAAACCCCAGCTTACAAAATATGGCACTGCTTCAAAGCGTCATTTTCAATGTAAGCTCAACAAAACCCAAACAAGCCTCTTTATTTTCGGAGTTTTTGTAATAACAAAGTCATGTAACTGAAGAAGGGAGAGAGATAAAAACCAAAAATGAGGATAAAGGCATACTTATAAGAGAAGACGACAAAAATAAAATCCTTCATGCAATGTTTTTTGAAGGAGTAGCTGAGACGAAGAAAGAAAATAGCGAATTCAGATTAAACACAAAATGATGAACCTACACCATAAAAAGCATGGATTACTGTGTCGGGCAAAACTTCTGTATACAGGACAGGGAAAAGGCTGTTTTGCTGCATGGCATTCTGTCTAAAATTAGCATGCAAGAAAAAGAAGAGCGCCAATGTCAATCATTAGCGCTGTATTTTATTGAAAAGAAGCAGCCTACCCTACTTGTACCACTTTGCCGCATCCGGCGTATTTCACGGCTTCGGGGGTTCCATCGTTGCCGGTTTTGCCAAACTCTACTCCTACGCTCAATACCAAAGTAACACTATCCGGCAAATTATTTTCGACAAGAGGCAATTTCAATGTTTGACTTAAAGCCGGCACTATTCCGGTTGCTGATAGCCACGGCGATTCAAAATGGGTATAGACTCCCAAGTCATCCGAACAAAGCGTTTCATATCCATTTTTCTCTTCAGAAAAACCCATATCCAAAACAGCAGTAAATGCCATGATAACTCTGAAATAAGGTAGATGTTGAAAGTTATACAAATACATGCCCGTATTGATGGGTGGAATAGTAACCTGCGCCGTCTGCTCTTCCCGATGAATCACGGTAGTGATCGGCACACGCAACACACTTTCCAGCACCTGCTTCCGGCTCAAGTTAAATCCGCCCAACAAATCTTTGTTTTTCGACAAATACAATCCCCGTTGACCATGTTCAGCTTCCGTATCCGTGAGCTGAATTTTCTTTGCAATGGCATTTAATGACCCGATCACGGGATAATCCTCCAACGCTTTCAAAGGATAAAAAGAATCGCGCATAGCTTTCGCCAATCGGGTGCATCCTTTCCACTCTTCGTTGTTGCGTCTGACTTTTTCGAAGTTCGGAGATTTCTTAATCATACGTTTACTCGGGCCTCCTTTCATGCGCACATAGACCTGATCGCCTCCCTGAACGGTGTAAAACGACGCATTTTGCAGTGCTCCTGTTATTTTCTGAAATCCTTTTACTATAGCCATAATCTGGATATTTTGTGTACACAGTTTTGTTTATTTATCATCGTACATCATACTAATCAAAATCGAACTACAAATATACTCATAATAATTTATTTATATACCAAAGATAAGTATATCCCATAGTAATATACTATGGGATATCTATGGATTAAGCATGGGATATCTATGGCTTGTCTATGAATTAAAACAAAATAAGCTTAGAGGATGATGCGATTAGACTACGGAGCAATCAAGATAAACAGTCTTATCTACCCTGTTCAAATTGAGCAAAAATCAATCCCTGTGATTTCGGTAAGCGCAAATCGAGAACTTTATCTCCAAGTCAATTATCTATCTGAGCGTTATCCACCTGTTTGGTCAATATTTATTGTCGGCGCCTATCCTTTCGACACTAAAAGCAGGTAGATCGTGGGGCAAATGAATCAACTCACATTTAATCATCAGAGAGACAAAGATTTTTTGTAATTTTGCAGCATAGTTGTTTCTTTGGGATAATAGCTTCTCACGATAGGTCGCCAGTCATTTTTCACCTCATCGTACGCATAAAGAAAGGCACACCAAGTGTGGCATTACGCAAGAAAGATTTTCACGAAGGACAATTTAGCAGATAGTTACAACGTAGTTTTTGAATAGATAGAAAATGATATTACATTATGATGTCGTCGTAGTTGGCGCAGGTCACGCGGGATGCGAAGCCGCCAGCGCAGCAGCAAACATGGGATCGAATACCCTTTTGATCACCATGGATATGAACAAAATTGCACAAATGAGCTGCAACCCAGCAATGGGAGGCATTGCGAAAGGACAAATAGTAAGGGAAATCGATGCTATGGGAGGCTTCTCAGGCATTGTCGCTGATAAGACCGCCATTCAATTTCGGCTTTTGAATCGCTCAAAAGGGCCTGCCATGTGGAGTCCGAGAACCCAGAACGACCGACAACAATTCATCATCGAATGGCGCAGAGTGGTTGAAAATACGCCCAATCTTGACATTTGGCAAGATGCGGTGACTCAACTTCTCATTGACGGTAACGTCATTCAAGGAGTTAAAACACAAATGGGCGTCGAAATCAGAGCAAAATCGGTGGTGCTCACCAATGGCACTTTTCTAAATGGATTGCTACACATTGGCTCCACCCAAATAGCGGGAGGGCGCATTTCGGAAGCACCTTCAGCCGGGATAACCGAACAGCTCATTCAATTAGGACTCACAGCAGGTCGAATGAAAACCGGCACCCCCGTGCGGATTGATGGCAGATCGATTGATTTCTCGAAAATGGCCGAACAACAAGGCGAAGACGATTTCCACAAGTTCTCCTTTTTACCTTCGGTTCAACGTGCGCTTCCGCAAAGAAGCTGCTGGATCACCTATACGAATCCTAAAACTCATGCTATTTTGCATAGTGGGCTTCATGTCTCCCCTCTTTATAATGGACAAATCCAAAGTATCGGGCCTCGTTATTGCCCAAGTATCGAAACCAAAATTGTCACTTTTGCCGATAAAGAGAAACACCAACTGTTTTTAGAACCGGAAGGAATCAACACTCAGGAATACTATTTAAACGGGTTTTCGTCGTCATTGCCAATCGACATTCAGGTCAACGCACTAAAAACGATCCCTGGATTGGAGCATGCAAAGATTTATCGTCCGGGCTATGCCATCGAATACGATTATTTTGACCCTACACAACTAAAGCACACGTTGGAAACGAAACAGATCAAGAATCTCTTTTTCGCAGGACAGATAAATGGCACCACCGGTTATGAAGAAGCCGCAGGGCAAGGACTGATAGCCGGAATCAACGCACATATTAATTGTCATGGAGGCACACCATTTACCTTGTCAAGAGACGAAGCCTATATCGGCGTTTTAATTGATGATCTTGTGAACAAAGGAGTGGATGAGCCTTACCGCATGTTTACCTCACGTGCCGAATACCGAATTTTGCTTCGACAAGATGATGCCGATATGCGCCTCACTGAAAAATCGTACGCTATTGGATTAGCGTCGAAAGAACGATTTGACCTCACTCAAGCAAAAAAAGAGAATTGCAACGGCGTCATCGATTTTATAAAAAACTATTCTATCAAACCTGACGAGATAAATGGGTACTTGGAAAGCATAAGCTCCTCCCCTATCAAACAACAAATAAAACTCATTGATCTGGTTCTGCGTCCTGAACTATCGATTGAAAAATTGGCATCCATCATCCCTCTTTTGAATTCAAAAATAGCAGAAATCTCAGAGCAGAAAAACGAAATCATCGAAGCTGCAGAAATAACTTTGAAATACCAAGGATATATCGAACGGGAAAAAACGATTGCCGATAAACTTCAGCGATTAGAAACCATTCGCATCAAGGATAAGTTTGATTACAACACAATCCTATCACTTTCAACGGAAGCACGACAAAAATTAACCCGTATTGATCCTGAAACAATCGGACAAGCCAGTAGAATTTCGGGCATATCGCCCAGCGACATCAACATATTATTAGTACTTCTTGGCAGATAGAAACGCCGTTCCACGTGGAACAATCCACAAGACAAGTCACCGAATTGTTCCACGTGAAACTAAACCCTTATTTACATGAACACCTTAGAAATTAAAAATTCAATTCGTGACGTGCCAAACTTTCCAACTGAAGGGATATTATTTAAAGACTTGACAACCGTATTCAAAAACGGGAAACAGTTGCAAGAAATAGCAGATGCACTCTATGAGCTTTATAAAAACAAAGGGCTGACAAAAATTGTCGGCATTGAATCAAGAGGGTTCATCATGGGGCCAATCCTTGCAGAAAAATTAGGGATAGGATTTGTTCCTGTGCGCAAAAAGGGAAAATTACCCGCAGACACCATTGAAGAAAGCTATGAAAAAGAGTATGGCATCGACACCATCCAAATTCATACCGACGCTTTAGACCCAAACGATGTTGTACTACTCCACGACGATTTATTAGCAACAGGCGGCACTATGAAAGCAGCAGTAAATTTGGTACGAAAATTTCATGTCGAAAAAATCTACATAAATTTTTTGGTTGAATTAGATTTTTTGAAAGGCAGGGAACTTTTCGAAGAAGGCATAGAAATAGAATCCATTATTCATTTTTGAGCAAATGGAGAAAAAAAAGAAGGATTTGTTTCAGCCAAATCTCATCATTCCTACCCTACCCGAAGAGCCGGGAGTATATCAATACTTCAATACCGAAGATGAAATAATCTATGTAGGTAAGGCGAAAAATTTGAGGAAACGAGTCTCTTCATATTTTACCAAACAACACGAAAATAGAAAAATCACTGCATTAGTAAAACAGATAGCCGATCTCAAATACATCGTCGTCGATACCGAGGAGAACGCCCTGCTTTTGGAAAATAATTTGATTAAACAATATCACCCCCGCTATAACATTCTCCTAAAAGATGACAAGACCTATCCGTGGCTATGTATAACCAATGAATCTTTCCCCAGAATTTTTAAGACACGCAAAATCATAAACGACGGATCAAAATATTTTGGGCCATTCAGCTCTGTCAGCACTCTCACCATTCTTTTGAACACCCTCCGCGAAATTTATCCTATTCGAACATGCAAATTGCGTCTGACAGAGGAAATCATAAGTAAAAAAACGTTTAAGGTTTGTTTGCAATATCACATCCACAAATGTTTAGGCCCCTGCGTCGGCCTTCAAAAAAAAGCCGACTACAACCAAATGATAGCCGAAATAGAACAAATAATAAAAGGCAATACCGTTGCAGTCAGCAAGTACATGGAGCAAGAAATGAGACGACTGGCAGACCAACTTCAATTTGAGGAAGCTCACAAAATAAAAGAAAAGTACGAAGTGCTTGAACGCTACAAGGCAAAATCGATTGTGACAACCATCACAGACCATGAATTTGACGTTTTTTCGTATGAAGAGGATGGAGATTCGGCTTTGGTAAACGTTTTACACATCACAAATGGAGCAATTGTTCAAGGACTTACCGTTACCTACACTAAAAAATTGGATGAGCCAAAAGAAGAAATATTAGCATTAGCCATTGTCGAACTCCGAGAACGGCTAAAAAGTGATGCCAAAGAAATCATTGTCCAATTTGCACCCGACCTTCATCAAGCAAACCTCACAATAACAATTCCTCAAAAAGGAGATAAAAAGAAACTGTTGGAGCTATCACTCCAAAACACGCACGCTTACAAGGTGGAAAGGCTAAAGCAGATGGAAAGACTTAACCCTGACCAACGCGTGACTAGAATTTTAAGCACTTTGCAAAAAGATCTCAACATGAAAGAGTTACCAATGCATATTGAATGTTTTGATAATTCAAACATCCAGGGAACAAATCCTGTGGCAGCCTGCGTCGTCTTTAAAAAAGCCAGACCTTCAAAGAAAGACTACAGGCATTTTACCATTAAAACCGTTGAAGGACCAAACGACTACGCCTCTATGGAAGAAGTTGTTTCCCGGCGTTACCTCCGGCTTTCAGAAGAAGCCTCTCCCCTACCCCAACTTATCGTCATAGACGGAGGAAAGGGACAACTAAAAATGGCAATTACGGCATTGGAAACCCTTCATTTAGAAAATAAGATTACCGTTATCGGAATTGCAAAACGGCTTGAGGAGATCTATTTCCCGGATGACCCAATTCCCCTTTACTTAGATAAAAACTCTGAGAGCTTAAAACTGATTCAACAAATTCGTGACGAAGCACATCGTTTTGGAATTACTCACCATCGACTCAAAAGATCGAAAACACAAGTAACCTCAGAACTTGATGCGATACCCGGAATAGGAGAAAAAAGCAAACAAGCGCTCTTGTCCCATTTCAAAAGCGTAAAACGACTTAAAAGCGCCACAAAAGAAGAAATTTCTGAAATTATTGGAAGCAGTAGGGCATCAACAATTTACGACTATTTTCACGCAAGTTTAAGCCTTTGAGAATTGAATATTTCATCTCATCTTCCCAACGGGCAATAAAAAAGGAGCGCTCGTTCCATCAAAAAGGAGGGCTGAACACGGCAAGGGAAAGACCGGATAGGAAGCGTTGTTGAAACGGATTCGATTTAGTAACTTTGTAACCTAATTAAAAACCTCCTTT
>JAJZHJ010000038.1 GCA_021804525.1 Bacteroidota bacterium
CGTCGGGAGATGGTATCAGTCTAGGCCAAAAGCAACTGATTGCCTTTATACGTGCGGTATTGCGAAACCCTGATTTGTTAATTCTTGATGAGGCAACGGCCAATATCGATACCGTCACAGAACAACTTCTCGAAGAAATTCTGCAAAAACTGCCCGAAAGCACCACGCGCATTATCATCGCCCATCGCCTGAACACAATCGAAAATGCGGATGAAATATTCTTTATTAATTCCGGTGCGGTGATTAAAGCCGGTTCGTTGCAAGACGCGGTAAATTTGTTGATGAAAGGGAAACGGGAAAGCTGAATCTTTAGTTAACAGTTAACAATGAATCAAGCCTCGTCTGATAAGCAATCTTTCCGGTTCTGCTTAGCTGAGACTCATCCGGTAAGAACCCTTTTTGGCTCGACTCATTCGGTAAGGCATAACACGACAAAGAAGAAGAAACCATTGACACGTCAATCTGCCATGATTTGCCCTGACTTTGTCGCTACTGCAATCTCCATATTGTTTGCTATCTTTGCATGAAGAAAAAGAATTCATGGAAAAAGAGCCTTTATTAGGAAAAACGTTGACGGAATTGCAAGCTTTGGCCATCGAAAACGGGTTGCCTTCGTTTGCAGGAAAGCAAATTGCCCAGTGGTTGTATGTGCAACATGCCACGGAAATTGCACAAATGACCAACCTTTCAGTACCAAAACGTGTTTCGTTGGCAGAAAAATATACTGTTGGTCGATCGGAGTCGGTAGAAGTGGCTGCTTCGGCAGATGGTACTCGCAAATATCTTTTCAAATCATCGCAAGGCCATTACATTGAGAGTGTTTTTATTCCCGAAGAAGATCGCGCTACGTTGTGTGTGTCGTCGCAAGTAGGTTGTAAGATGAATTGCGAGTTTTGTCAAACCGGCAAACAAGGTTTTGCAGCTAACTTATCGGCAGCCGATATTTTGAATCAGGTCTTTTCGTTGCCTGAACGTGCACAACTCACCAACCTTGTTTTCATGGGAATGGGGGAGCCGTTTGACAATACAGTGGAGGTACTCAAAGCGTTGGAGATTTTGACAGCGCCTTATGGTTATGCGTGGAGTCCGCGTCGCATCACTGTTTCAACCATTGGTATTATCCCGGGGTTGATTCAGTTTTTGGAAAAGTCACAATGTCATTTGGCCATCAGTCTTCATTCCCCATTTGCCAACGAACGATTGGCATTGATGCCGATGGAAAAGATTTATCCCATCGAGAAAGTGGTTGAATTGCTCAGAGGTTACGATTTCAGGCATCAGCGTAGGGTCTCTTTTGAATACATCTTGTTCGATCATGTCAATGACACTATGCGTCATGCGCGGGAGTTGGTGCGTATGTTGCGCGACATTCCTTGCCGCGTCAATTTGATTCGGTTTCATGCCATTCCCGGTGTCGATTTGAAAGAAGCATCTGAAGAAAAGATGGTTTTTATGCGCGATTATTTAACGGAGAATGGCGTTACATGCACCATACGACGCTCGCGCGGAGAAGATATACTGGCTGCGTGCGGGTTGCTTTCGACTAAAAAACAAGAGGAAGAGCGTAAAGCTACCTGACCACATAAACATAATTAGCAATCTTAATCAGCAGATAAATGAGCTTGAAAGATGTCATTTATCGCGATCATCACCAATAAGTAGATAGAAGATGGAAGAAAAAAGAATGATCATAGGGATAACACAGGGTGATATTAACGGTATCGGGTATGAGGTAATTCTCAAGACATTGCTCGAAAATCATATCTTTGAATTTTGTACTCCGGTTATATACGGCTCACCCAAAGTAGCCGCTTATTATCGGAAGACTTTGAATTTAGAACAATTATCCTTAAGTTCCATTGCCCATGTAAATGAAGCAAACGGGAAAAAAGGGTACATCATCAATTGCACGAGCGATGATATTAAAGTAGATTTAGGAAAATCGACAGAAATAGCCGGAGAGGCTTCGTTTTTAGCATTAGAAGCTGCTACTCGTGATTTGGCTGCCGGAAAGTTGGATGCTATTGTCACGGCACCGATTAACAAAAAGAACATTCAGTCGCCGACGTTTACTTTTCCCGGGCATACCGAATATTTGGAGCAGATATTTAATGAAGGGAAGAAAGGCCTCATGCTAATGGTGAGTGATGTGGTTCGCATTGCAGTTGTGACGGGTCATATCCCTATTTATCAGGTGTCTGAATCATTAACACAATCGTTGATTGAAGAGAAAATACGTTTGTTGAATCAAAGTTTGAAAGAAGATTTTGGCATTGTTCGTCCGCGTATCGCCGTTTTGGGACTGAATCCTCATGCAGGCGACGATGGGTTGATTGGCGATGAAGAACAAACGGTTATTTTGCCGGCAATTCGTAAATGTGTGGACGAGGGGATTGTTTGTGTTGGACCTTTTCCTGCTGATGGTTTTTTCGGAGCAGGCTCTTTTACCAGTTATGATGCTATTTTGGCGATGTATCACGATCAAGGGTTGATTCCGTTCAAAACGCTTGCTATGGAAGAAGGTGTCAATTTCACTGCTGGTCTTCCGGTGATTCGAACCTCTCCCGGGCATGGTACTGCTTATGATTTAGCCGGACAAAATCTTGCTTCTGAAACGTCTTTTCGCCAGGCTTTGTTTTTAGCTTACGATATTTATCGAAATAGAAAAACATACCATACGATGATGGCTAATCCGTTGAAAAGTAATCATGTAGCACGTGGAAGCTCCATTGAATAAGCTATCAGATGGATAGAAAGATAGTGCAGTTGATGTTCGAAGTAAGGATTTGAAAAAGAAATATTTGGAATCGAAATGCACTATTTTGGGGATAAAATCACGCTTAATAGTTGCCCAATTCATAAAAATGACTACCTTTGTCGCGGGTAAGTCCTACACGACCAGCTCCCTTTGAATCCCCCAGGGTTTGATCGCAGCAAGGGTAAAAGGTCGTAGCGGTGCGATGTAGTAAGCTTACCCACTTGCCTCTTTAGCTCAGTTGGCCAGAGCACGTGATTTGTAATCTCGGGGTCGTTGGTTCGAATCCGACAAGAGGCTCACTCAAAAAGTAAGAAGCTGTCTGTAAAGACGGCTTTTTTTGTTGATAACCTCTTTTTGACTCATGCTAAAAAATTGTACCTTTGCAGCATGAATATGATTCTTTTTGGAGAATATTCAATTTACAATTCGATTAAGTTTTTCAAAATTCAGAATGATGATACACATAACTTTTCCTGATGGCTCAGTGCGGGAGTACGCGAAAGGAATTACCGGTCTTCAATTGGCGGAAAGTATTAGCACTCGGTTAGCAGCTGAAGTGTTGGCTATAGGGGTGAATGGAGTGACGTTGGATTTGTCGCGTCCTATCGAAGATGATGCTACTATTCAACTGTATAAATGGGATGATCCCGAAGGGAAACATGCTTATTGGCACTCATCAGCTCACTTGATGGCTGAAGCGTTGCAGGAGATTTATCCTGGTATCAAGTTTGGCATTGGACCGGCAATAGAAAATGGTTTTTATTATGACGTCGATCCTGGAGAGACGGTCATTAAAGAGAGTGATTTGCCCGCGATTGAAGCAAAAATGATCGAATTAATCGCCCGCAAAGAAGTGATTGTACGCAAAGAGATCAGCAAACAAGAGGCTTTGAATTTTTTCAAACAAAAAGGCGATGAGTATAAGGTGGAATTAATCAGCGACCTGACTGATGGCACCATTACATTCTATTCACAAGGCAATTTTACTGATTTATGTCGTGGACCGCATTTGCAAAATACTGGAGAAATTAAAGCCATTAAATTGTTGAGTGTTGCCGGTGCTTATTGGCGTGGCGATGAAAAACGCAAGCAATTGACGCGTATTTATGGCATTACGTTTCCAAAGAAAAAAATGTTGGATGAATATTTAGCATTTTTGGAAGAGGCAAAAAAACGTGATCACCGCAAAGTCGGGAAAGAACTTGAACTGTTCACCTTTTCGCAAGCAGTTGGAGCCGGCCTTCCACTTTGGTTACCGAAAGGAACTATTTTGCGCAATCGGTTGGAGGATTTCTTAAAACGTATTCAAAAACGGTTTGGTTATCAACAAGTGATCACTCCTCATATCGGTCAGAAAGAGTTATGGGTTACTTCGGGACATTACGCCAAGTATGGCAAAGATTCTTTTCAACCTATCCATACGCCGCAAGAGGGAGAAGAGTTTTTACTTAAACCAATGAATTGCCCGCACCATTGCGAAATTTACAAAGCCTTTCCTCATTCATATAAAGATTTACCCATTCGTTATGCAGAGTTTGGAACGGTGTATCGTTACGAACAAAGTGGCGAGTTGCACGGTTTGACAAGGGTAAGAGGATTTACCCAAGATGATGCTCATATTTTTTGTCGCCCCGATCAGTTGAAGGATGAGTTTCTGAAGGTGATGGATATTATCTTTATCATTTTCAATGCACTCGATTTTAAAAACTTTGAAGCACAAATATCGCTTCGCGATCCCAATGACAGAGAGAAATACATTGGCAGCGACGAAAATTGGGAAAAAGCTGAAAGCGCCATTGTGGAAGCTTGCGAAGAGAAAGGATTGAAAGCCAATGTCGTGTTGGGTGAAGCTGCATTTTATGGGCCGAAGCTTGATTTTATGGTAAAAGATGCCATTGGACGTCGTTGGCAGTTGGGAACCATTCAGGTGGATTACAATTTGCCCGAACGATTCGATTTGGAATATACTGGCGCTGACAACCAAAAACACCGTCCCGTGATGATTCATCGGGCACCTTTTGGTTCTATGGAACGTTTTGTAGCTGTTCTGATTGAACACACAGGGGGCAAATTCCCTCTTTGGTTGACACCTGAGCAAGTGGTGGTATTGCCAATTAGTGAAAAATTCAATGAGTATGCCCATCAAGTGGCACAACAGCTCGATTTAAAAGATATTCGTGTTTCAGTGGATGACCGAAATGAAAAAATCGGTCGTAAGATTCGTGATAACGAATTGAAACGAATTCCTTACTTATTGATTGTTGGCGAAAAAGAAATGGAATCCGGCGTGGTGGCTGTCCGCAAACAAGGCGAAGGTGATCAAGGTGTTAAATCAGTAGATGCCTTTGCAGCAGATATTAATGCTGAAGTAGAAAGAATGCTGCGGGTTTTTTAACTATCTTTCATTCAAACTTTTCTTAAACGCTGTATACTTCGTGTGTAGAGCGTTTTTTTTATTTTGAGAAGATAAACAGATCAATATATTTGCTACATTTGTTCCGTTTCTTAATGATTTGATATTTAAAAGTCCGTATGCGGTTGTCTTTCTCCTACAATAATTTCTCTTCAACTATTTTCTGTCAAGCAGGATTTGTGTTAGCACTATTACTTCTCGCTACAAATACTTACTCTCAGTTAGCGGTAGGACAATGGCAAACACACTATTCCTATCGTAATGTGACACAAGTTGCTGTTGCATCCGATAAGGTGTATGCAGTAGGATCGAATGCACTTTTTTCAGTCTCTTTGGCAGATCAAAGCATTGACTTTTATTCGAAAATTACTGGACTGAGTGACAATGATATCACGCAAATTGCTTATAACAACCAATCCAATCAGTTGTTGGTGGTGTATGCCAATTCCAATCTTGATTTAGTTTCATCCTCGGGCGTTTATAATGTTCCTGATTTATATCTTAAACAGGCAACGATGGATAAAACGGTAAATTCCATTTTGTTTGCCGACAGTCTTGCTTATCTTTCCTGCAATTTTGGTATTGTGGTGCTTAATATGTCAAAGCATGAAATCAGTGATTCTTATGTGATTGGAGCGAACGGAAATTACATACCTGTTTTGGCTATGACTATTTTCAATAGAAAAATTTATGGATTGACGGCTAACGGGTTATCTTTAGCAGATGCGACGAGTCATAATCTAGCCAACTTTCAAGTTTGGACAAATGTAACTTCTTTGCCTGCTGGTGGTAATTTAAATTTACTCTCCTTCGGCGGTGCTTTATGGCTGCTCAAGGCAAATGGCATTGTTTATAAATCGACTGATGGAAATGTTTGGAACGCAGTTCTTCCTCTGAGTAATATTGCTCGTATGCAATCTGACAACAAGTATCTCTATTTTATTTCCGATACGACTTCTACAACCTTTGTTTATGATGCAAATTCGAACGTTACTACGTTGGCTGGATTTGCACCCAACCGGATTTCAGTCGACAATACTACTTCGCATAGTTTCTGGTTGGCATCGGGCGATGCCGGTTTGCAACAAGTGAATCAAAACGGACAAACGGTTAATGCTTTTACGCCGTCAGGTCCATTTGATAATAGCGCATGGGGAATGGCTTTTGGGGGTGAAAAGTTGTTTGTGGTACCAGGAGGCGCATGGGATGTCCAATATTTCCATCCTGCATCTGTGATGATGTACCAAGGCCATGCATGGACGAATATTGATGGGACAACAATCAGTCAACAAACGAATATGCCTGCTACCACCGATTTCGTTTCCATTGCTGCCGATCCAAAAGATAATACGCATTTTTTTGTGGGTGCTTACGGCATGGGCTTGTACGAATTCAAAAACAACACCTTTTCGAAATGGTATAATTGCTTGAATAGTGGAGTGGAATCAATTTTTCAGAGTCAAAGCAATCAATTGCAATATCAACGAATTGATGGATTAAAGTTTGATCAGCAAGGAAATTTGTGGTTTCTTAATACACAAATTAATGATCCTGTCAAGTATCTTTCGCCAGACGGAATTGTTCACAGTCTCTATTTTGATGCCATTAAAGGGTTTTCCAACGTGTTAGATATTCTGATTGACAATTCAAATCCAAATCGGAAATGGATTATCTCATCACGTATTAATCCAGGAGTTTTTGTTTTTGATGATAATGGAACGTTAGACAATCAACAGGATGATCAATCGAAGTTCTTTTCTTCGTTTGTTGATCAGGATGGAAATGTCTTTTCGTCAGATTTTTATTTTTGTATTACACAAGATTTAAATAATCAGATTTGGATTGGCACCATGAAAGGTCCGATTGTGATTCAAAACCCTAATAATGCATTTGCGTCTAACTTTACCATTTCGCGCATCAAAGTGCCACGGAATGATGGCACAAACTTAGCCGATTATTTGCTGGGGACTGAACGTGTCAATGCAATTGCCGTTGATGGGGCGAATCGAAAATGGATCGGGACTCAGACTTCCGGTCTTTATTTAGTATCTCCTGATGGAACACAAATATTACAACATTTTACTACGGATAACAGTCCCTTGCTCTCGAATACCATTTTATCGTTAGCGCTAAATAATCAAACCGGAGAATTGTTTGTGGGAACTGATCAAGGACTTATTTCCTATCAGACTGATGCTACTCAGGCTACAGCTACATTTAGCAATGTGTATGCATACCCTAACCCTGTGCGCCCCGATTTCAATGGAATGATTACAATTACTGGATTAGTGGCAGACACACAAGTTAAGATCACGAATTTAAATGGGAACTTAGTGTATGAAACGATTTCTAACGGAGGCATTGCGACTTGGAATGGCAATAAAGTTGACGGCTCAAGAGTCAGCTCAGGGGTGTATTTAGTAATTTGTACTTCAGCAGACGGTAGCCAACATGCAATTACAAAATTATTGATCATAAAATAGATATTTTCTATTATACTCTTCTTCATTTTGATTACTTTTACAAGTCAAATGAGGATTAGAGAGGAGCAATTCTTTATGTTTCACCTTAAAAACAACGTCTTATGAGTAAAAGTGTAAAAGGTACTCGTACCGAACAAAATTTATTGAAATCGTTTGCCGGTGAATCGCAAGCGAGGAATCGTTACACCTATTTTGCCAGCACAGCAAAAAAGGAAGGTTATGAACAAATCGCGGCTATTTTCGAAGAGACAGCCAATCAGGAAAAAGAACATGCAAAAAGAATGTTTTCTTTTTTAGAAGGAGGAATAGTTGAAATTACGGCAACATATCCTGCTGGTGTTGTTGGAACTACGGAAGAAAATCTGAAAGCTGCCGCCGGTGGTGAACATGAAGAGTGGAGTGAACTTTATCCATTTTTTGCTCAAGTTGCCGAAGAGGAAGGCTTCCCTGCTATTGCTGCTATGTACAAAATGATTAGTGTTGCTGAAAAAGGTCATGAAGAACGATACCTGGCTTTGTTGCATAATATAGAAGCAAACGAAGTGTTCGATCGAATTGATGAAGTGACATGGCAATGCCGTAATTGTGGGTTTATCTATAAAAGTAAAACGCCGCCTAAAACGTGTCCCGCTTGTTTGCATCCGCAAGCTTACTTTGAAATTCAAAAAGTAAATTATTAGTATGTTGAATTCTAATTTGATATAAAGAAAACTGCTTTGGTTATGTCGAAGCAGTTTTTTTGTGCGCCGAGCATGGCGAGTACCTTTGACGGAGGAAGCCCGTTATGGGGGCAATCAGTTGCCAACCATTACCAT
>JAJZHJ010000039.1 GCA_021804525.1 Bacteroidota bacterium
AATGCTTTTTGAACCGGAGAACCATACTTTCCTGCAATATTGGCAAAATAGCGATCAAATTCTTCTAAATACTTGGTGACCATTAAATCAGTGTCAATCACACCTCCGTCTAACGCACCAAACGCGCCAAATGCATCGCCTGTAAAAATCGCTTTATCCGTTGCATCGTATGTCATCATGGTTTCTGGCCAGTGAATCATCGGCGTAAGAAAGAATTGCAGTTGATGTTTTCCCAACGATAATGTATCGTTATCTGTAACTTCCAATAATCCATCTTCAATTCCGTAATAACCGGCTAGCATTTTGAACGTGCGATTATTGCCAATAATTTTTACCTCAGGAAACAATCGTCGTATAGCACGAATAGAGCCTGAATGATCAGGCTCCATGTGATTGATAACAAGATAATCAACACTACGTCCTTGCAATACGTTCAACAGTTTATCAATATAAATTTCAGCAAATGGAATCTCAACGGTGTCAATTAATGCCACTTTTTCGTCTACAATAACATACGAATTATATGAAACTCCATAAGGAAGCGGGATTTGATTTTCAAACATCAATTTTTGCCGGTCATTTACGCCGACATAATAAATATCGTTTGTTATAGATTTTGCTTTGAACATACCTACAAAATAATTAATGAGTTTCTGATAAGTGTGTCATGGTACTCATTTTGTCATTATCCGACAGTTTGATTTAAGATTGCAATATGCAACTTCGATCTTTAGTTACCTAAGGATGTTGTTGCTTTAATCCTATTTATTAAGCATTTGCATTACTTGCTCTACAACATTTTGTGGCGTAAATCCGAATTTCTCATCCAACACTTTAAATGGAGCAGAAAAACCGAAGTGATCCAATCCAAACACGGTGCCATTAGCTCCCACCAAACGTTGAAGCGTTGAAGGTAGTCCGGCTGTAAGTCCAAACGCAGGGATAGACGATGGTATGACAGATTGACGATATGCTGCATCTTGTCGGAAAAAGAGTCCTTCGGAGGGTGCTGAAACCACTTGCGATGTAACTCCTTTTTCTTCCAAAAGTGGAACTGCTGCCAGTAAGGTGGCAACCTCGGAACCATTGGCGATTAAAACAACGTTCGGAGCGGTCTTTGCATTGTGAACAACATAAGCGCCACGAGCAGCTTGTAAAGCTTGTTGGTATCCATTTGTAGTAACAAGGCTTTTAATGTTTTGACGTGACAAAATCAACCCAGTCGGAGAATGACGATTTTCTAAAGCCAACTTCCATGCAACCGTTGTTTCGTCGGCATCAGCAGGACGTAACACTAACATGCCATTGTGTCCGTGATGATTTTTAAGTTGTTCCATCAAACGGATTTGAGCTTCTTGTTCCACCGGTTGGTGAGTTGGACCATCTTCTCCCACACGAAATGCATCGTGTGTCCAGATAAAAATTACCGGAAGTTCCATCAAAGCCGCCATACGTACAGCCGGTTTCATGTAGTCGGAAAAGACAAAGAAAGTTCCGCAAGCCGGAATTACGCCACCATGAAGCGCCATTCCGTTCATAATAGCTGCCATGGTCAACTCACTAACGCCTGCCTGAAAGAATGCACCTGAAAAATCACCTTTGGCAAGGGCTTTCGTTTTCTTGAGAAACCCATCTGTTTTATCAGAGTTGGAAAGGTCAGCCGAAGCAACAATCATATTTTCAACCTGCGTAGCCAAGGTGGCTAAAACAGTTGAAGATGCAGCGCGTGTTGCCTGATCAGCTTTTTGAGCAATGGAAGCATAATCTACAGCTGGCGCTTCGTTTGAAAAGAATGTGTGAAGTTTTTGAGCAAGTGCCGGGTTTTCTTTTTCCCATGCTGTCTGTGTTGCTTTGCGTTGGGCAGCAATGTGTGCCAGTTCTTTCATGCGTTTTGCATAAAGAGCTTCTGTTTCGGGAAAAACTATAAAAGGATTTTGTGGGTCTCCCCCTAAATTTTTGATGGTGTTTTCAAAAGAAGCACCAGCTTCGCCTAGTGGCATACCATGTGTCGCACATTGGTTTTCGTAGCTTGTTCCTTCAATGGTAAGCGCTCCTTTCCCCATCACGGTAGCGCCGATGATGATGGTAGGACGTTGTGTCTCGCTATTGGCTTTTTGCAATGCCTGACGAATTTCATCGGCATCATTTCCATTTATCAAAATCACATTCCAGCCCCACGCTTCGTACTTCATGGCAGTATTTTCAGCACTTACCACGCTTACGCTACTCGAAAGTTGAATACCGTTTGAATCATAGAAGAGAATTAAATTATGCAAGCCAAGCGTTCCGGCAACACGACCGGCACCTTGTGAAATTTCCTCTTCTATTCCTCCATCGGAGATAAAAGCGTAGATTTTATGATTCATCCATTCGCCGAAGCGAGCAGCTAAAAAGCGTTCCGAAATTGCTGCACCTACAGCCATGGTATGTCCTTGTCCTAATGGGCCGGAAGTATTTTCCACGCCACGCATAATGTCTTTTTCAGGATGGCCCGGTGTATTACTGCCCCATTGACGGAACTGCTGGAGATCGTCCATCGTGTATTTACCGGTAAGCGCTAACACACTGTAAAGCATCGGCGACATGTGACCCGGATCAAGAAAAAAACGATCACGATTTATCCACGTTGGATCGGCAGGATCGAACACAAGGAATTCACTGAATAATACATTGATAAAGTCAGCTCCACCCATGGCTCCACCCGGGTGTCCCGACTTTGCTTTTTCCACCATACTGGCGGCTAAAATACGAATATTGTTTGCTGCGCGATTTTGATCTGAAAGAGATTGCATAAGATATTGATTTGATTGAAGGATGTATTCAGGAGAAAAAGTCACTTATTCTTCGTCGTATATACCAATAGACTTCCCGTATTGATATTCAGCTTCCAAAAGGAGTTGAACTTCTTCTTCAGTCAGTTTAATGATTTTTTCTTTGCGGATAGCTTTCATGATAAACTCCATCATGGCCTCCTCGTCAATCGAGGCTTCTTCTACGGAATTTTCATCGATATATCCGTTTGAATCGTAATAATCGTAGATGACATCTAAGAAATAGGAGATATCATCTTCTGATAATTTTGCTTTAAGCTCTTGCGAAATGTAATTTTTGATGAAGGCAATTGCTTGTTCATCATCAAATTCGAGAAGTTCGTCATCTTTTGTTTCCATCGTATCAATGTTTTTTGGTGTGAGATTGTTACTGATAAAGATTGATTTTCGTTAGTAAAGTTACCCCTTTCGTTTGATAGTTGGGGATTTGTCGCTTGATTATTTGATCTCTTTTTAAAAAAATAGCAGTTCTTTAGAGTAAGTATTGACTGCTAATGGATTCATTGTTAAAGACTTTTTGAATCGTATCTGCAAACAGGTCGGCTATGGAGATAATATGCACCTTGGCACATTCGTGTTTGTAAGGAATAGAGTCGGTGAACATGATTTCCGTTAGCAAGGAATCCTGAATACGTTCTGTTGCAGGAGGTGACATAATGGCGTGAGTGACAATAGCTCTTACTGATTTTGCACCATATTCCATCATCAAACCGGCAGCTTTGGTCAATGTGCCTGCAGTATCAACCATATCATCTAAAATAATCACATTTTTGCCGGTCACCTTACCAATGATTTTCATTTCGCTCACCTCATTTGCCTTTTCGCGTAATTTATAGCAAAGTACCATCGGAACACCAAGATGTTTTGAATACGATCCGGCTCTTTTTGAACCTCCAACATCGGGAGATGCGATGGCTAAGTTGTCAATATTTAATGATTTGATATAAGGAACGAATATAGACGATGCGTAGAGGTGATCAACGGGAACATTAAAAAACCCTTGTATTTGATCGGCATGTAAATCCATCGTGATCACTCTGTCAACACCGGCAACACTCAATAAATCGGCAATAAGTTTTGCTCCGATGGAAACACGTGGTTTGTCTTTGCGATCTTGTCGTGCCCAACCGAAGTAAGGAATAACCGCTATGATCTTGTAGGCAGAAGCACGCTTTGCAGCATCAATCATAAGCAACAACTCCATCAGATTGTCGGATGAGGGAAAAGTGGATTGTATCAGAAATACATACGAACCGCGAATCGATTCTTCATAAGTGACTGCAAATTCACCATCTGCAAAACGAGTGGTGGTCATTTTACCCAATTCACAACCCAAACTGTCACAAATTTTCTCGGCCAAGTACCTGCTGTTTGTACCGGAAAATACTTTGTAAGTGTGTCCTAACGGCATAAAGAAGAAATTTAGAAATTTTCAATTCAGTGTGATCACTTTGTTATTTACGCATTGATTGCCTCTCTCCATTTACGATGATAACCCAACGTTATGGTGTAGAAAATCTATTTGTCGTAGCAAAGAAAGCAAAAAAAGGGCTTACACAGAAATGTAAACCCTTTTGAAAAGTACCCGAAGTGGGACTTGAACCCACACAGCCGCAATGGCCACAGGATTTTAAGTCCTGCGTGTCTACCGATTCCACCATTCGGGCAGCGCTAGAGCGGAAAACGGGACTCGAACCCGCGACCCCGACCTTGGCAAGGTCGTGCTCTACCAACTGAGCTATTTCCGCAATCATGATGTTGTTTTGCTCGAACTCACTTGTTGCCGCACCTTGTGACCACATGAAAGCTCTGTTTTTTTGCGATGCAAATATAGCGATTTTTTTTTCTCCATTGGGTGAATGATTAAAAAAAAGCGATATTTCCGCATCATTTTTGCTACTCATCTGGGTTGTTTTTTTAATTAAACCGATACAAAGAGCTTGTTCAATTGTATAAATTGCTCTATTCTATTTAGATAGATTTTGGCTTTCCTTAGTTGGTTGATTTCATTTTGCACCCTGCTTTTTGATACGTTTGGTGACATTATACTTCTTTTCTTTTTCACACTTTGTCATTCATGGCGGGGGCGTTCATCGATTGTTCCGGCCATGGATTGCCATTCTGCAATCGTATTTTCATAAAGCACTGAAGATAATATGTCGCAATGAAATCAAAGAGTTTATATTTCAACATCCTTATTCCTTTATATATGTATTTTCAATCGTCAAGGCAGAAAAGGTGATCTCACGAACAAAGATACACAATTTCCGTTCCGAAACAAGAAACCATAGTCAACAAAACAGTGCCGCAATCATTGGTCAAAAGCTTATTCTGATGTAAAAAACACATATACTTCAGGAAGTATTTACGCATAAAATCTTTATACTCCCACGCATATCTTTATAACTTCTTTATATGTTCCGCCTTATTTTTGCAGCGTAATCGAGCAACAAAGATTATTCACAGAAAAATAGAAATCAAATGAGCACATTTATTCAATTAGCCCTGTTTCTGGGAACAATTGTTCTCTTCACTCCTGTCTTGGGAAAATACATGAAAAAGGTTTTTAGTGGTGAGAGCCATCCTCTAACGCCAGTTTTGGGTTGGCTTGAAAAAGGGATATATCGCATCTGCGGCATTGATTCGCAGGAGGAAATGAACTGGAAAAAATACCTTGTCAGTCTGTTGTGGTTTAACCTGTTCGGATTTGCCATTGTTTTTGTGCTGCAACTAACCCAGGCTTGGTTGCCGCTAAATCCCGCTAAAGCAGGAAATACTTCATGGCATTTAGCACTAAACACGGCAATAAGTTTTACGACCAACACCAATTGGCAATCATACAGTGGTGAAAGTACTATGAGCTATTTGACACAAATGATGGGCCTTGGTGTACAAAACTTTTTAAGTGCCGCAACAGGATTTGCTGTATTGATTGCTTTGATGAAAGGGTTGACCCGTAATGTAACGCAAAGTCTGAGTAATTTTTGGGTTGATTTAACCCGTGCCGTTGTTTATGTGTTATTGCCTATGTCCATTGTTTTTGCTCTGTTTCTAGTTAGTCAGGGCGTGGTTCAAACCTTTTCACGATACACCGATGTCACTACGTTGGAAGGGGTAAAACAAGTTATTCCGCTTGGTCCGGCGGCTTCACAAATTGCCATTAAACAGATAGGAACAAACGGAGGAGGTTTTTTTGGCGTCAACAGCGCACATCCGTTTGAAAATCCCACTCCGCTTAGTAACTTTTTGGAGATGCTGGCTTTAGTATTGATACCTGCTGCTTTAACTTATACATACGGACTGTTCATCGGTTCAAAAAAGCAAGGATGGATACTTTTTGGTGCCATGCTGATCTTACTCTGCGTCGGATTGGGCGTTTCGTTGTATGCCGAATATGCCTACAATCCAGCATTGCACATTGCCGGTTCGATGGAAGGAAAAGAGGTGCGGTTTGGCGTCACAAACAGTGTGATATGGTCAACAACAACTTCCGTGACTTCCAACGGATCAGTTAACGCCATGATGGATAGTCTTTCTCCCATTGCAGGAATGGTTACCATGTTTAATATTATGCTCGGCGAAGTTATTTTTGGCGGAATTGGATCTGGACTGTATGGCATGATTGCTTTTGTGATTTTAACGGTATTTATTGCCGGATTGATGGTGGGAAGAACGCCCGAATATCTGGGTAAAAAAATTGAATCGTTTGAAGTTCGTATGGCATTGATAGCTGTTTTGGCACCGGCGGTATGCATTCTCATCTTTACTGCGTTAGCCGTAAGCACGCAAAGCGGACTTTCGGCGTTGACCAACAAAGGGCCGCATGGTTTATCCGAAATCATGTACGCTTTTTCTTCCGCTTCGGGTAATAATGGAAGTGCTTTTGCCGGATTAAACACCAACACCCCTTTCTATAATGTGTTGTTGTCGTTATGTATGTTAGTCGGACGTTACGCTGTCATTATTCCTATGCTGGCTATCGCAGGAAGTATGGCAGGAAAAAAAATAACGCCTGTTTCGGCAGGTACATTTCATACCGATAACGGGATGTTTCTTATCTTATTGATAGCGGTAATTATCATTGTAGGCGGATTGACTTTTTTCCCTGCACTCTCCTTAGGGCCAATTCTTGAACAAATGCTGATGCACACAGGAATCACGTTTTAAGAAAAGAATCAGACGAAGCAAAACGTTATCCCTATTATTGATACAAGAACATTACATCAACCATATACACTATTATCCATAGTGCGCTTTTAATAATAAAATTCTTATGAGTATTCGAGATAAAAAACAATCGCAACTGTTTACCATCAAACTACTTATTCCGGCGTTGAAAGATTCGTTAGTAAAACTGAACCCGTCCAAACTGATCAAGAACCCGATTATCTTTATTGTGGCGCTGGGCGCGGCGTTGACCTCGGGAATCGTCATCAAAGGTTTGTTGGCCGGACAATTTTCTTCTTTTGATTTTCAAGTCACGCTGTGGCTTTGGTTCACCGTTTTGTTTGCCAATTTCTCCGAAGCCATTGCCGAAGGACGTGGTAAAGCACAAGCTGAAACCTTAAAGAAAAGCCGCACTCAAACCAAGGCACGACGTTTAATCAATGGCAATGAACAGATGGTTTGGGCAACTGAACTTACACGTGGCGATTTAGTGGTTTGCGAAGCGGGAGATGTGATTCCTGCCGATGGAGACGTAGTTGAAGGTATCTCAAGTGTGGACGAATCGGCCATAACCGGAGAGTCAGCTCCTGTAATTCGTGAAAGCGGAGGCGATCGTTGTGCCGTTACAGGAGGTACGAAGGTACTTAGCGACCGCATTGTGATCAAAGTGACTTCGGAACCCGGTGACACTTTCTTAGATCGGATGATTGCCCTGGTGGAAGGTGCCAAGAGAAAGAAGACTCCTAACGAAATTGCATTAAATAACTTACTCTTAGGGTTAACAGTAATTTTTTTGATAGCAGTTGCCACATTGCCACCGCTTTTTAATTATTACACATCCATAACGGGAACTGTATCATCGCTGAGTATGACCGTTCTTGTGGCTCTTTTGGTTTGTCTTATTCCAACTACCATCGGCGGATTGCTAAGCGCTATCGGCATTAGCGGCATGGATCGTTTGCTTCAAAAAAACGTGATTGCCACGAGCGGAAAAGCCATTGAAGCTGCAGGCGATGTCGATGTTTTGATGCTTGACAAAACCGGTACTATTACCTTGGGCAACCGTATGGCAACTGAGTTTATCCCTGCCGATACGGTTACAAAAGAAGAGCTTGCCGATGCGGCTCAACTCTCTTCTCTGTCGGATGAAACACCCGAAGGGCGCTCCATCGTTATTTTGGCTAAAGAACGTTTTCAACTAAGAGCGCGAAAAATTCACGAAAATGACATCACCTTCGTGCCTTTTACCGCTCAATCGCGTATGAGTGGCGTTGATATTAAACTTCCAGATGGGAAAATGCGTTCCATTCGAAAAGGAGCTTCCGAAGCCATACGAAAGTTTGTACAAACCAACAATGGTTTTTTCCCTCAAAATGTCATTGAAAAGGTGCAGAAGCTTGCAAGTCAGGGTGCCACTCCTTTGGTGGTAGCTGAAAACAACCGTGTATTAG
>JAJZHJ010000040.1 GCA_021804525.1 Bacteroidota bacterium
AATTTACATGTTCGTTTCATATAAAAGTTGACGTATGATAGTCATTGATTGAAATCATGCTAATTTTGTATTGGTTTGCAGGTGCAAAGCCTAAGAATCTCCAAAGAAGGCAGCGGCTACGGTTGCTGCCTTTTTCTTTAATATGACGGGCAGATGAGCAGCCACTGAACATCCGAAGAAAATCTATGCTACCAAGTCAATTAATTTTGAAAATATGGTTGTATATTTGTGTTTTAGTAAATGTTTGGTTTTTTGCGATAATATCAAAATAGAAGGATTTATATCCTTTATATCAATGATATATGCACTATTTCTCTAAATATTAATGAGGGAGTTCACGTGGGGAAGGTGAGACAATTAGAAAAAACCGTATCTTTGCGCCAAAATTTAATTACCCATTATGTTGTACAAATTTCTTATCCTATCAGACGAAGTGGACAATTTTGTTCGTGAAATTACGATTGATTCCAGCGCAACTTTTTTGGCTCTCCATGAAGCTATTTTGGATGCTGTTCACTTTGAAAAGGATCAGATTACCTCTTTTTTTCTGTGTAATGATGAGTGGGAAAAACAACAAGAAATCACGCTCATTGAAATGGAAACTGATTCGGAATACGATAATTTGGTGATGGAAAATACCGTATTGGAAGACTTGATCACGGAAGAAAAACAGAAGTTGATATATGTTTTTGATATGCTTTCCGATCGCTGCTTTTACATGACATTGAAAGAAATGATTCCCCGACAATATAGCGACAAAGCTACCTGCACATTATCTGAAGATGAACCACCAAAACAAGTTGCTACAGTTCAATTGGATAATCCAAAAACAACCATTACTGAAATGGATGAACAGTTTTATGGAGACGAAGATTTCGACATAGATGAATTGGACGAAGAAGGCTTTGGTGATGTCGATTTTCAGGAAGAATCACCTATATGATATAGCATGAAACGAGTCATATGCCATTTGACATCAACGTGACGAAGCATGTATCTCTTATCCGAAATTAAATAAATGAGGTTAGCCTGTTTTTAATGGATTGGTATTCTTTTATTTTCAAGATTGGTGCAAGATATAACATATAGTATATGCGATAATTTATATGTGTTTGTCGAATAATTAGTTAATAATAAAAAATACCTTTACCATGAAATTTCGCTTTGGATTGTTGTTGTTATTATTATTTTCATTGAAAGCTTCGGCTGTTATCAATATAGTTCCCAAACCAAATTCTTTGATAGAAGGACAAGGTTCATTCGTATTTAAGCAAGGGATGACTATTGTTGCACCACTTCACAGCGGAGCCGCATCCTTGTTAGAAAATAAATTAGGACATGCTGCCGGTATTCATTTGCATCCTGTCATAAACGACGCGAAGGCTGCAATTATTCTTTCCATTGACACTTCATTTGTTCATGCTCCAGAAGGCTATCACATGATAGTCAATGCCCATCATATAATCATTAAGGCAGCCACCGAAACAGGCCTTTACTATGGCGTTCAAACCCTTCTGCAACTACTGCCACCACAAATTGAGAGTAACGAATTGGTTAAAGCTACATGGAAAGTTCCTGCTGTTACCATTGCCGATGCTCCTGCATTTTCCTATAGAGGAATTATGCTGGATGTGTGTCGTCATTTTCTTCCTGTGGATCATATCAAAAAAATCTTGGATATTTTGGCTATGTACAAGATTAACAGGTTTCACTGGCACTTGACCGATGATCAGGGATGGCGCATTCAAATAAAACGCTATCCGAAGCTTACACAAATAGGTGCCACACGCACAGATGCCGACGGCAAGACTTATAGTGGTTATTACACACAAGATCAAATAAAAGAAATTGTTCGTTACGCGGCAGCACGTCATATTGAAGTGATTCCTGAAATTGAAATGCCAGGTCATGCAATGGCGGCTTTGGCAGCCTATCCTCAATACTCATGCACGGGTGGCCCTTTTAAGGTTCGTACCACGTGGGGAGTGGAAAAAAATGTCTATTGTGCAGGCAATGATTCCACGTATGCTTTTTTATCTCATATCCTGGATGAAGTATGTACTCTGTTTCCATCACCCTATATTCACATCGGTGGAGATGAATGTCCGAAAGATCGTTGGAAGCAGTGCCCCAAATGTCAGGCACGCATGAAAGAAGAAGGGTTGAAGAATGAAGATGAGCTGCAAAGCTATTTTGTGAAACGGATGGAAAAGATAGTAGAGAAGAAGGGTAAAAAGATTATCGGTTGGGATGAGATTTTGGAAGGTGGAATAGCTCCTTCGGCCACCATCATGTCGTGGAGAGGTGAGCAAGGTGGAATTGATGCTGCGAATGCCGGTCACGATGTAATTATGACGCCGGGTTCGTCACTTTATTTGGATCATTATCAAGGAAGTTCGTTATGCGAATCGGTAAAGATAGGTGGGTTGACTACTTTGCAACAAGTGTATGCGTATCACCCTATTCCCAAAGCAATTTCACCCGCAATGGCACATCATGTGTTGGGATTGCAGGGCAATTTATGGTCGGAATATCTCTATACGCCTGATGAATTCGATTATCAATTATTTCCGCGAGCATTGGCTGTCGCCGAGACCGGCTGGACAAAACTTGCCAATAAAAACGTGAATGATTTTATCCGGCGTATGGACGATCAACAAATCCGATTGGATGAACATCATATTGATTATTATGTCCCGATGCCTGAAGGAAATTTAAACTACATGGAGTTTACCGATTCATTACGTTTGCCCTTCACAACAAATCGTCCGGTGCGAGTACTTTATTCCATGGATGGTTCAACACCGACAGCACATTCAGAAACATACACGGCTCCTATTCTGATCACAAAAACCACCACGTTAAAGCTACGTTCCATTTTGCCACAAGGGAAAATGAGTGCCGTTCGGACAATTCATTTAACAAAAGTAAAACCGTTGGCTGCTGTTTCAATGAAAACCCCTCAAACGGGACTTCGCATGCGATATACGCTACAAGGCAATTATCGCAATGTTGCTCAGCTGCAAACGGTAAAAGATTGGAAAGATACCGTTGTAACCAATGTGAATGATTTCTTCAAGCTTTTGCCGGAAGAACAAGCCGGAGGTGGCGCCATATTTACCGGTTATATTTTGATAGCTAAGGACAATATCTATAAAATAACTTGTTTAGCGGATCAACTGTTTATCGACAACAAGTTGATCATTAATAATGATGGGAGGATGAAAAAAAATGCTCCAACGGACATTTCATTGCCATTGAAAGCTGGATACCATGTCATCAAAGTGATACTAGTCAATCGGACAAGTGGTGGAGTACCTTCTTCATGGATTGATGCACGTCCATTTGTACAACCTTATGAGGCTATTGACAATGAGTCTCTTAAGGCTATTAGTACATTTTATGAGTGAGAGAACGTCACAAAGTGATTTTGTCATTTTGAGTCACATCTAAAAAATCATAGATAACGAATATTATTTCGTAAATAATTTTCTCTACATCACATTTTTTCTTTTATCTTTGCAACTTCATCGTTTGCTATGAAGCGAATTAATTCAATTTGTAAAGCGAGCATGTTCGTTGAATATTAACTGAAATGATGTATTACATGCAGACGTCATTTTACACTAATCAAAACCCATTTTGAATGAAAAAAATCATGATTCTTATGAGTCTTGCTATTGGACTTCTGGCGTCTTGCAAACAAGCGCCAAAACAAGTTTTGACATCGGGTATCGATATGTCTAATTTAGACACGACGGCCAACCCTGTCAATGACTTCTATCAGTATGCAGATGGCGGATGGATAAAAAAACATCCACTAACTGCCGAGTATGCACGTTTCGGCACGTTCGATCAATTAGCGGAAGATAACCAGGTTCGCTTGAAAGATTTAGTAACAGGGTTGGCAGCAAAGCAAAATACGCCAGGTTCTATTCCTGACAAAATTGCTATGCTCTATAATTTAGGTATGGATAGCGTGAAATTGCAACAACAAGGCGCTGCTCCCCTAAAACCATGGTTGGAAAGCATTGCCAAATTGAGCAACAAGAAAGATTTGCAGAATGAATTGGTCACCTTGCAAAAAAATGGTATCATGCCTTTCTTTGATTTATATGCTGAAGCTGACAACTCGAACAGTAAGATGACTATTGCATCCATCAATCAAGGTGGCTTAGGCATTGGCGACCGCGATTATTATCTTGAAAATGATCCTCACATGAAGGATATTCGTGCAAAATATATTGATTTAATGACCCGCTTGTTTACGCTTTCAGGCTATGCAGACATGGTACATCAGCCTGCAGCTAAATTAGCCGGAGATGTCATGAAAATCGAGACAAGTTTGGCAAAAGTATCATGGGATCGTGTAACGCTACGCGATCCACATAAGAATTTCAATAAAATGGAAGTAAAGCAATTGGTAGCTTTAGCTCCTGATTTTGACTTTCAAAACTATTTTCAGGCTGTAGGAGTTCCTCAAGTTAAAATGTTGAATGTAGGACAACCAACTTTTTTCAAATCGGCGGATGCTATTTTCAAATCATCTACTCCTGATGCAATCAAAGCTTATTATGCATGGAATCTTATCAACAGCGCGGCTCCTTATCTAAGCGATGATTTTGGCAATGCTAATTTTGATTTTTATGGCAAAACCCTTTCGGGTCGTCAGGAAATGCGCCCAAGATGGAAACGTGTCATTTCATCCATCAATGGCTCATTGGGTGAAGCGTTAGGCCAAATGTATGTGGCACAATATTTTCCACCGGCTGCCAAACAACGTATGGTGCAGTTGGTCAAAAATCTTCAAAATGCTTTTGCTGAACGTATTCAAAAAGCAAATTGGATGTCGCAAGCAACCAAAGATACCGCCATTGCAAAATTGTATGCCATTCACATCAAAATCGGCTATCCTGACAAATGGCGCGATTATTCAAAACTTCCTATTCTTAATGACAGCTATTTTGCAGACATTATGAGATCGCGTCTCTTTGAGATGAATTACATCATTAACAAAATTGATAAACCGACTGATGTCAACGAATGGCAAATGACGCCTCAAACCGTCAATGCTTACTACAATCCGACGACAAATGAAATCTGTTTTCCTGCTGCTATTTTGCAACCTCCATTCTTTCAGCAAGATGCTGATGATGCAGCAAACTATGGCGCTATTGGCGTTGTGATTGGTCATGAAATGACACATGGATTTGATGATCAAGGCCGTCAATTTGATAAAAATGGCAATTTGAAGAATTGGTGGACAACGCAAGATGCCAAGAATTTTACCGAACGTGCTGATGTTCTTTCTAAATGGTTTAGTAGCATTCAAGTGGCTCCAAACACGTTTGGAAATGGTGCTTTCACATTGGGAGAAAACCTTGCTGACAACGGTGGATTGCATATTTCTTTCTTAGCCATGCAAAATGCACTAAAAAAAGGACAAATCAATCCGAACAAAATGGATGGTTTTACACCTGAACAACGTTTCTTCTTAGCTTATGCAACCGTTTGGGCAGGAAATATCCGTCCACAGGAAATATTACGTCTTACTAAAGAAGATCCGCATTCTTTAGGTAAATGGCGCGTTGATGGTGCATTGCCTAACATTGAAGCATTCCAAAAAGCTTTCAATGTAAAACCGGGTGACAAAATGTATTTACCCGCTGACAAACAAGCTATTATTTGGTAACACATAATTATTGAACAATAGAAACCCTGCTAAATCATATTTGGCAGGGTTTTTTCTTGAACTCATCAAAAAAAAGTATATTTGTAAGGAATTCTTACCAGGTACCGAATAAGATGGATAACATTGTCAATGCAAAAGATAGAATGAATCGGTTAGGAACTGAAAAAATCCCTTTCTTGTTTATTATCGATTTTTTATTGCAAAAGCCGATTGTGATACCTTTGAAAGAAGTCAGTAGTCAACATATATTGTTTCAAACGTGTATTGCAAAAAACACGTCTGAGTGTCTTTCTAATTCGGTTACACAGCTTAATCACTCTCTTGAAATCATGCCACAACCATTTGAAGACTACCAAGCTCAATTTGATACAGTTGTTACTGAAATAAAAAAAGGCAACAGTTTTGTGGTAAACCTGACAGCTCAAACACCAATTCGACTTGAAACAAATTTGCAAACCATATTTCATCAGGCAAAAGCTAAATATAAACTTTGGTATAACGATGAATTTGTTTGTTTTTCGCCTGAAACGTTTGTAACTATTGAAGAAGCGAAAGTGCATACCTATCCTATGAAAGGTACGATTAATGCTTCTATTCCAAATGCCAAACAACTTTTATTGAATAGTTTGAAAGAAACAGCGGAACATAACACCGTTGTTGATTTGCTTCGAAACGATCTGAGCATGGTGGCAGACGATGTAAGAGTAACAAAATTTCGTTATATTGAAGAAATTGAAACGCATAAAGGAAGATTGTTACAAGTAAGTTCTGAAATTGAAGGTTGCCTTGCTTCTGATTATTTCAGTCATTTGGGTGATATTTTGATTACCATGTTGCCTGCAGGTTCCGTAACAGGAGCTCCAAAAAAGAAAACCGTTGACATTATTGTCGAAACAGAAACCTATCAAAGAGGATATTATACAGGAGTTTTTGGCGTTTTCGATGGCCAACGTTTGGATAGTGCCGTGATGATTCGTTTTATTGAAAAAACACCGGATGGATATGTTTATAAAAGCGGTGGAGGCATCACATCGCGAAGCGATTCACACGATGAATATCAGGAATTAATTGAAAAAATTTATGTACCGGTTTATTGAAACAATTCGGGTTGAAAACAAAATGTGCCTTCAGTTGGAATTGCACGAAAAACGACTTAACCATACACGTCGTATGTTTTTCGGTGATGTGCCGGACATTGATTTAAAAAATGTGATTAAATTGCCGGAATCGTTGACTCAGGCAATTTATAAATGCCGTATTGTGTATGGGTTAAATATAGAATCAATTATATTTGAACCTTATGTCATAAAAAATATTCATTCATTGAAACTGATCACAGATGATACAATCGATTATGCATTCAAATTTGAGGATCGCTCGAGATTTAATCAATACTTGACCGATAAATCAGCAGATGAAATTTTGATCATCAAAAATGGATTCATCACTGATACTTCCTTTTCAAACATCGTGTTTTTTAATGGGATTAAATGGATAACACCATCTACCTATCTGCTGAATGGAACACAGCGACAGCAATTGTTGCAAAATGGGGCAATGACCGAAGAGGAAATCAAACCTTCTGATTTGAAACATTTTAACTTTATTAAACTTATTAACGCCATGCTTGATTTAGAAACATCTCCATTGATTGATATTCATGTTATTAAATAAGATTGTAACCAATTAGTTACGTTTCTCTCTTCATTAAATTATTTCCCCATGAAAAAATGGTTATTTCTTTTTTTGTTGTTTCCCGGAACGTTGATTTTTGCACAGTCGGCAAGTACGGTTTCAGAAAACAACGTTTGTAAAAGTCCCATTTTAGGACGTGACATTCGCTATTCCGTTTATTTACCGGCCGGATATCATGAAAATGACCGCTCTTATCCGGTGCTTTATTTGTTGCATGGTTACTCGGATGATAACACTGCATGGATTGAGTTCGGAGACATGCAACGCATTACCGATAATGAAATAGCATCAGGCAAAGCTCCTGATATGATTATTGTAATGCCCGATGCCGGAGTAACTTGGTATGTAAATGATTATTCAGGAAAAGTGCGATATGAAGATGCATTTTTTCATGATTTTATCCCTTACATCGAAAAAACATACAAAATCAAACCAAAGAAAGAGTTTCGCGCAATTGCCGGTTTATCCATGGGCGGCTATGGTGCATTGTTATATTCTTTTAAACATCCAGATATGTTTTCAGCATGTGTGGCAATGAGTCCGGCTGTTTTTACGAATGAAGAACTGCTTGCCATGAGTAAAGAACGAAAAGCCATGTTTGAGGAGCTTTTTGGAAAATTCGATCAAAACAAAGAAGGACTAAATAATTATTGGAAGCAAAACAGTGTGCTTGATCTTGTTAAAACATATCCAGATTCTGATTTCAATAAAGTAAGATTTTACATTGATTGCGGAGATAAAGATTTTTTGTATCGTGGCAATGCAGCTTTGCATGTTGCCATGCGTGATCGTGGCATTCCACATGAATATCGTATGCGCGACGGTGCGCATACATGGAATTATTGGCGATATGATTTGAAAAAAGCTCTACATTTCGTAGGTGAAAGTTTTCAGAGATAAGTTCTCATATCATTTTAAGAAGAAAGGTCATTCTTAAATATTCAAATTAGGAATAGATATACTTGTAATAATTCTTTTTTCAATTGAACTGATCATTACGTTTCCATAATTGGATAACAATTGATCAGTTTTATTTTTTTATATGCATGATAA
>JAJZHJ010000041.1 GCA_021804525.1 Bacteroidota bacterium
TTCTATGTCCGCAAATTCCTATTGTGGTGCTCACTCCTTTCTCACATGGCGTTTCGCGACGGTTTGCCCATGAAGACCTGAGCGCTATAGATTATGTATTCAGCTGGTTAGGGAATGCGGATTTGTTGCTGGCAATCATTAAACTCATTGAGGATCGAATGAATATGGAAGCCGACGTCAAATCGGTTGGTGTACAAGTAATTCTTTTTGTTGAGGATTCCATTCGTTTTTACTCTTCCATGCTGCCTTTGATTTATAAATTGGTTTTCAAACAATCGCGGTCATTTATGACTGAGGCGCTCAATGAACATGAACAGATGTTGCGCATGCGCGGTCGTCCGAAGATTGTATTGGCTCGTTCGTATGAAGAGGCAATGCAACTTTATCGACACTATAAAAATCATTTGTTAGGAGTTATCACAGATGTAAGCTTTAATCGATCCGGAGTAAAGAACCAATATGCCGGCATCAGCTTATGTGAGGATATCCGTTTAGAAGATCCACATATTCCGATTATCATGCAGTCGTCAGGAGCCGATAATGCTGAATATGCAGAACAATTTGGCGCTGTTTTTTTGAACAAAGGGTCAAAAACTTTACACAAAGAATTGGAAGATGCTGTCATTGAAAGTTTTGGTTTCGGTGATTTTATATTTAAAAATCCTCTAACCGGCAAAGAAGTAAAGCGCATCACCATGTTGAAAGAATTGCAGGAGTCAATTTTTACTGTTCCGGACGATGCTCTTTTCTATCATGTTTCCCATAACCATATTTCGCGATGGCTTTATTCTCGTGCCATGTTTCCATTAGCGGAGTTTTTAAAACGTATCTCGCTTGAACCTGGTGACAATCTGCAGGATGTACGTCAAATTATTTTCGATGCAATTGTTGATTATCGCCGCATTAAAAACAAAGGTGTGGTGGCTTTGTTTGAACGTGGTCGTTTTGATGAATATTCTAAATTTGCACGCATTGGCGAAGGTTCAATGGGCGGAAAAGGTAGAGGGTTGGCTTTCTTGGATGCTATGGTGAAACGTACTATTGAAGAGACTGATTTTCCAACAGTATCCATTACTGTGCCACGAACAGTAGTGCTTTGTACAGATATTTTTTCCGCTTTCATGGAGGATAATAATTTGTATGACATTGCATTGCAAGATATTTCCAATGAGGACATTTTAAATGCATTTTTACAAGCAACGTTCTCAAATGAAGTAATGGAAGATATACAAGCCTTTCTATCTTCTATTTCTGGTCCAATAGCCATTCGTTCGTCAAGTTTATTAGAAGATTCACATTATCAGCCATTTGCTGGAATTTATGCTACCTACATGGTGCCTCACTCTGTTGAAAATCGTTCATTGACTCTTCTGTCTGTGAGAGATGCCATAAAAGCTGTTTATGCTTCGGTTTTTTATCGTGACAGTAAAGCCTACTTAAAATCAACACGGAATGTCATTGATGAAGAAAAGATGGCTATTGTCATGCAAGAAGTATGTGGAACATCTTATGAAACAAGATTTTATCCGTCATTTTCAGGTGTAGCCCGTTCGCTTAATTTCTATCCCATAGGACATGAAAGAGCTGAAGAAGGAATCGCGCATGTGGCGCTTGGGTTAGGAAAATACATTGTTGATGGCGGGATGAATTTACGATTTTCGCCGGCACATTCTAAAAGTGTTTTGCAAACAAGCACAATACAAATGGCGTTGCATGAAACGCAAACCTTTTTCTACGCACTCGATTTGAATCAGTCTGCCTTCACGCCTCAAGTTGATGACGGTTTTAATCTTTTGAAATTGACCGTGAAAGATGCAGAGGAAGATGGATCGTTATTGCTTATGGCCTCAACGTATGATACAAAATCGGAAACGCTGTATGATGGCGTTTACCCGGGAGGGCGCAAGATTATTACGTTTGCCAATATTCTACAGCATGATGCTTTCCCTTTAGCATCTATTTTACAGCGTATTCTCGTAACAGGACAACGCGAAATGGGACGGGCTGTAGAAATTGAGTTTGCGGTTAATCTGCGACCAAAACCTACTTTCTATTTGTTACAAATTCGTCCGATTGTAGATGCCACCGAATGGCTCGAAGAAGACATTTCAAAAGTAACAAACGAAGAAACGTTAGTTAATTGTTATAAAGCTCTTGGACAGGGAATTATGAACGACGTGCATGATATTGTTTATGTAAAACCCAAAACATTTGACGCTGCTAATAATCCATTGCTTGTAAGCGAGATTGATGAAATCAACAGATCTCTTTTATCGGAAGAAAAAGGATATGTGTTGGTTGGGCCTGGCCGATGGGGATCAAATGATCCATGGTTAGGAATTCCTGTCAAATGGCCTCACATTTCGGCAGCAAGAGTTATTGTGGAATCAGGATTAAATCATTATCGTGTCGACCCGAGTCAGGGAACCCATTTCTTTCAAAATCTTACCTCTTTTGGAGTTGGATATTTTACAGTTAATCCATACATGAACGATGGTTTTGTTGATTTTGATTTCTTAGATCAACAACCGGCTATTCATGAAACTCAGTTTATTCGACATGTACGTTTTAATTGTCCTATCGTGATCAAAATGGATGGACGTAAAAATCGGGGAGTCGTGTTACATTCAGAATGCACACAACAAAAAAACATCAAAAATCAATAAGTTGTAGGGCCTTATTTTCTTGTTCAGTCATGATGGTTTGTTCTTTTTCAGACTGATCGTTAATGCCGCATAGGTGTAAAATGCCGTGAATGATGACGCGGTAAAGCTCTTGTTGAAACGGGACGTTATATTCCTTTGCATTGGAAGCTACCGTTTCGAGGCTGATAAAAAGATCGCCGTGAATCGTGGTTTCATTTGAAGAGTCAAATGTAATGATGTCAGTATAATAGTCGTGTTGCAAATATTGGCGATTGACGGAAAGAATCTTTTCGTCATCACAAAAAAGATACGAAACATCCCCAATTTTTTTGTTATGATTCGCTGCAACTTGTTTTATCCATGCCGATATACGGCGTCTTGCAAAAGCTGGAACAGGCAATCCTTCAGAAAGATATTGAATCATGTTAAAGTGGTAGATAAATGGCTTTCTTGGTTGCAAAAAAAGATTCAGTAAAATAATCGGATAAGGAATAAATGGTCGCTTTGTTCTTAAAAGGGGCAATTTCCGAGCCGATTTCTCCGCCTTTTAAGCTTATAAGTCCATTAGGAAGTGCATTGTGTTGTTGCGAAGCAATATTTTTCCGGACGATTTGCACTAATTCGGTCAATGGCATGACGGCTCTACTAACAACAAAATCAAATTTTTCCTTTTCTTCTTCTCCGCGTTCATGCTTCAATATAATGTTTTTCAATTCAATAGCATTGGATATTTCAGTGGCGACACGAATTTTCTTTCCGATAGAATCGATCAAACAAAATTGAACATCGGGTAGCAAAATGGCTAACGGAATGCCCGGAAATCCGCCACCCGTACCAAGATCAAGAATTTTCGTGCCTTGTTTAAAATGAAGTACCTTGTTGATTGCCAATGAATGAAGTATGTGACGTTCATACAGGTTTTCAATATCTTTGCGTGAAATGACATTGATTTTGCTGTTCCAATCGGTATATAAATCGCCTAATGCGGCAAATTGCTCTTCTTGACGACTTGTCAGCGACGGGAAATAGTGGCGTAGTTGTTCAATCATACATCATCAGATCAAGCTGCAAATGTACACATAAATTTGTACCTTTGCGCTGATGTATCCTATTTCTGTTAACATTTTAGAGCAGGTTGTACATCCGATGTTTTTAGAACCGTATTTTTTAGTAATATATCAGGATGAATCGACTTCTTTTTATTGATCGCGACGGCACTCTACTTGTTGAACCACCCGTAACCTTTCAAATAGATCGGTTGGAGTTGCTTGAGTTTTATCCGAAAGTGATCAGCAACTTGCATCTGATTGCTTCAAAAAGTGATTATCAATTGATCATGGTTAGCAATCAAGATGGATTGGGAACAGCTGCCTATCCGCAGGAAAATTTTGATATGGTGCAACAAAAGATGCTCCAATGTTTGAGAAATGAAGAAATTCATTTTGATGCCATTCACATTGACCCTTCACTCCCTGAAGATAATTCGCCTAACCGGAAACCGCGTATTGGAATGTTACATGATTATTTAACAGGTAATTATGACATAGTCCATTCGTTTGTAATTGGCGATAGAATCACTGATGTGGAAATGGCACGGAATATTGGCTGCAAAGCGATATTATTGCAAGAACCAGAAAGCGCTTTTCCTTTGTTGAAAGAACATCAATTAGAGGAAGTTTGTGTTTTGTGTACAACGAATTGGGATGAGATTACCGTTGTTTTACTGGCAGGACAACGTATCGCTGAAGTTGTGCGTAAAACGAATGAAACGGATATTTACATTCGTCTTAATCTTGATGGTTCAGGGAAAACTGAAATTTCTACCGGATTGGGTTTCTTTGATCACATGTTATCACAAATCGGAAAACATGCAGGTGTGGATTTAACGATAAACGTGAAAGGTGATTTAGAAGTAGATGAACACCATACGATTGAAGATACTGCATTAGCTTTGGGCGAAGCTTTTCTCAAAGCCTTAGGCGATAAACGAGGCGTAGAGCGTTATGGATATTGCCTGCCGATGGACGATTCATTGTGCCAGGTGGCAATTGACTTTGGTGGGCGACCATGGATAGTTTGGAATGCAACGTTTCAACGTGAAAAAATTGGCGAGATGCCTACCGAAATGTTTTTTCATTTTTTTAAATCACTGAGCGATACGGCTAAAATGAATTTGAACATAAAGGCTGAAGGCGACAACGAACACCATAAAATTGAGGGAATTTTCAAAGCTTTTGCCCGTGCTGTTCGCATGGCTATTCGTCGTGATATTTTTAGTCATGAACTTCCTTCTACAAAAGGGACATTGTAAGTAAGATATAATATTATAATGAGTTGTTGTTATGAATCCGTGGGTTGAACAATTGCTGCGTGTCACAAAACGTTATTATTATATGAGCTATCTGATCGGGTTGTTGACAGCTCTGATTGGTTTTTGGTTGTCCCGCTCATTGTATTTTAATCGAATGGATCCAACGCTCATCGGATTGCAGTCGTTGGACATTCTTTTCCTTTTAGGGAGTTTGCCTGGTATTTTGTGGCTCTTTCATCGAAAAACAAAAGAGTTGCTACATATTTCATCGCTGGAAGTACGTTCTCAACGTTATGTTCGATGGGCGTTGATCCGATTTGTTGTTGTTGATATAAATTTGGTAATAAACATATTATTGTTTTTCTTATTGCGTGATTTTTCCTATTTGTTGTGTTCGGCTATTGTGTTGGTGATGCTGGTACTTTGCCGTCCGGTAACTTTAAAATTGGAAGAAGAAATTGGGTTAAAAGAAGAGAGCAAATCTTCTCCGTTGCCATTTGAAAAGACAAATCAAGAGGAGTAATCTCGTAGCTATTTACAAACAAACAGAACGTAAAAAATTGACATATATGACGATAGCGGTAGATTTTGATGGTACGATTGTGGAACATACCTATCCTAAAATTGGGAGAGAGATTCCCTTTGCCATTGATGTGTTAAAACGCTTACAACAAGAAGAATACCATCAATTGATCTTATGGACAGTGCGTGAAGGCTCTTTATTGGATGAAGCCGTAGCATTTTGTCGTACGCGGGGCCTTGAGTTTTATGCAGTCAATAGCAATCATCCTGAAGAAGCACAAGGTGATGGAAAATCACCGCGTAAATTAATGGCTGATTTGTTTATTGATGATCGAAATCTTGGAGGGTTGCCTGATTGGGGTGTCATTTATCGTATGATAAAGTATGGCGAAACCAAAGAAGAAGCTTCTGACAGTGCAACCAGCGAGTACAAGAAAAAACAAAAACGAAATCTTTTGATACGTATCGGGGAAATCTTGGAAAAATAATATAAGTTATTATTTTATGTCACTTTGGTCAAATAGATGATTTTGTTTTGTTCTTTTGAATGAATCCATATTGCATGAAGAAGGCAGCGTTATCTTTGTTGTTTGCTATGCTCTGTTTTTCATTAATAGCGCAACATACGATGCGTCTTTTTGGATATGTTACGGATATAGATCATCGTCCCATTGAATTGGCAACGGTTTATTTGAAAGGCACTTCAGTGTCTACATCAACTTCATCAAAAGGCTTTTACGAACTTTCGTTTCAATCAAAAGATACTGCCAACTTGGTTGTGACTTGTGTCGGCTATCAACCTGTTATCAAGGAAATTCCCGTTGGCATATCCGTAGCACAACTCAATGTTATGCTGGGTTCATCGATTCATCAATTGAAAGATGTGGAGGTGCGCGCTCATCGCATTCAAGCAACAACGTTTGAACCTTTGGATGCAAAGCAGGTACGATTATTGCCTGATGCTTCAGGTGGCAATATCGAATCACTGATTTCAACTTTACCAGGTGTGCATTCCAACAATGAATTAAGTTCTCAATACTCGGTGCGAGGAGGAAGTTATGACGAGAACAGTGTCTATGTTAATGGAATTGAAGTGTATCGTCCACTCCTGATTCGCTCCGGACAGCAAGAAGGGTTGAGTTTCATCAATCCAGATATGGTAGATCAGGTTGACTTTTCAGCTGGTGGTTTTGCACCAAAATATGGAGATAAAATGTCTTCTGCTTTATCAATTACATATAAACGACCGACTGCGTTTGAAGGTTCAGTTTCGGCTAGTCTCTTGGGAGCAACGGCTTATGTGGGGTCTTCAAGTAAGAAATTCACACAATTGCAAGGCATTCGCTACAAAACCAACGCCTATTTATTGGGTACTTTACCCACAAAAGGACAGTATAATCCTACCTTTTTCGATTATCAAACTTATGAAACCTATCAACTTTCTCCAAAAGTTAGTTTGTCATTTTTAGGTAATCTATCGCAAAATAAATATCAGTTTTTTCCACAAGAACAGCAGACATCGTTTGGCACGCTTCAGATGCCCCTTCAGTTGCATGCCTATTTTGACGGACAGGAAAAGGATCTTTTTACTACCTCATTTGGAGCATTTACGTTTTCTTATAAACCTATCCGTAACTTAACCCTGAATCTCGTTGCATCGGCATTTAACACCAACGAATCTGAGACGTACGACATTATAGGTCAATATTGGCTGTATGCGTTGGCGGCTGATGGTACAGGCAAAGCTTCTCCGGAATCAACTCTGGGCATTGGATCTTATCAACAACATGCCAGAGATTATTTAGATGCCACGGTTGCAAATCTGAGTCATACAGGAACATATAAAATTGATCATCATTTATTTGAATGGAGTCTTGGTGTTCAGCGTGAAGCTGTTACCAATCAAATGAAGGAATGGGAATATCGCGACTCGGCAGGATATTCATTACCTTACAATCCATCGTATATTCAACTTTATTCCAATTTAGCAGCAAATTTATCGCTTTATTCCACCCGTTTTATCGGCTATTTGCAGGACACTTACAAATACCGAAACAATGTCGGACTGTGGGTCTTTACCGGTGGGTTTCGCTCCAATTATTGGACATATAACCGGGAATGGTTAGTAAGTCCAAGGTTAGCCATTGCTTTCGCCCCACAATCGAGTAATTTTGTATTCAGGTTTGCTACCGGTGTCTATTATCAAGCTCCTTTTTTCAAAGATGTGCGTGACACATTTACTGTAAATGGAAACACAATGGCACAACTAAATCGGCATATCAAAGCCCAACGTTCTCTCCATTTTGTGTTAGGAGGCGATTATCACTTTATGCAATGGGATCGTCCGTTTAAGTTTACGGCTGAGATGTATTATAAACCGGAAGATCGGGTAATTCCTTATGTTGTTGATAACGTAAATGTTACTTATTTTGGTGGAAATACAGCAAAGGCTTATGCTGCGGGGTTGGATATGAAACTGTTTGGCGAATTTGTTCCAGGCACTGATTCGTGGATAAGCTTGTCGTTGATGCAATCGCAGGAAAAGTTATTGAAAGGAGTTGATAATAACGGGAATCCGATTTACACAAATTATATTGCACGACCCAATGATCAGCGGTATAGTGTAACTATGTTTTTTCAAGATTTTGTTCCCAGTTATCCGAGGATTAAAGTCAATTTGAAATTGATTTGGGCAGATGGATTGCCGGTGTCTCCTCCACACAATCCTTATGTAGCTCCGTTCCGTACGCCTCCTTACCAACGCGTTGACATTGGAGCGGCTTTTGCATTGATTGACAAAGATCATCGCCCGAATGCTGAGATTTGGCAATTCGTAAAAGCTGCATGGATTAATGTAGATGTATTTAATTTACTCGATATTTACAACGTGAATTCCTTCTTTTGGGTAACCGATATTTATA
>JAJZHJ010000042.1 GCA_021804525.1 Bacteroidota bacterium
AACAACGATATGAAAATTGTAACAAAATTGCAACAATCCTGTCATATTCTTGTAACAACTTGGCGATACTTTTGCTTCCGAAATGTAAATCAAAAATTATTCACGATGAAAAAAATCTTTTTGAGCTTAACTGTCCTATTTGCTATCAGCAATTTGCTTTCGGCACAAACTACTGGAACTTCTACTGACACTTTTAAGCCAAGTGGGAAACCAATAGTGACGATCTTTAATGATTTCGCGTACAACACTTCAAACAGCAAGAGCAATGCTGCTTTTGAACTTTCCCGTGCTTATTTTGGCTATGGGTATAATTTCAGTCAAAATTTTTCAGGAAAAATTGTATTTGATGTAGCTAACTCAGCCGGATTAAATCCTTCGGCTTTTACGGCTTTTTTGAAAAACGCATTCGTTGAATATTCGGATCGATTGCTTACAGTAGATATGGGGATGATTGGTACTAGTATGTTTAGTTTGCAAGAAGGCATTTGGGGGAAACGTTATTTGGCTAAGACATTTCAAGATCAAAACGGTTTTGGGTCAAGTGCTGATCTTGGGATTTCCGCAAAACTACAATTAGCTCCGCAAGTAAGTATTGATGCTCAGCTTTTGAACGGTGAAGGATTTCAAAAGGTTCAAGCAGATAGCACGCTTAAAGTAGCAGCCGGATTAACCGTTAAGCCAGTGACAAATCTTGTTGCTCGGGTATATGTGGATTATATGAAGAAAAACGTTGCACAAAAATCATTTAACGCATTTCTTGCCTATACCGGCGAAAATTTGACATTGGGAGCTGAATATGATATGCAGGTTGGTAATAAGATGATTGCAGATCATAATTTCTCGGGGATTTCTCTGCATGCAACGTACAAAACAAGCAAAAGCATGACTATCTTTGCAAGGTTTGATGATTTGACTTCCAAAAAGATAGGAAGCTCAACCTCAGGCTGGGACACAGCAGATGGTCAACTTTATATGGCAGGATTGGAATTCTTCCCGGTAAAGGGAGTGCAAGTTTCTCCTAACATCCGTTATTCAAAACCATCATTAAGTTCCTTGCACTCAACAACGAGCTTCGACGTAAACGTAGGACTTAATTTCTAATTGCTTTTCAAAAGTACGGTTCAAATAAAATCAGTTTCACTTATTAATATCTTTAGTTATGAAAAAAATCGGTTTGTTTTTAGCGCTTGCGCTGGTTTTTGCCTCATGTCATAGTGGCAAAAAAAATGGAAATCAATCGTCAGTTACCCTTTCAGGTGCAGGTTCAACATTTGTAATGCCGTTCTACACAACAGCATTTCAAAAATACACTCCTATTACCGGTGTAAAAATATCGTACGGAGGAATTGGCTCCGGTGGAGGTATACGTAGTTTGAAAGATCGCGTAGTCGATTTTGGAGCAAGCGATGCTTTTTTAACAGATACTCAAATGACAACTATGCCAGCACCTGTAGTAGAATTTCCTACATGTAGCGGAGCTGTTGTGATGGCATTCAATTTGCCGGGTATTCAAGACATGAAATTAACGCCAGACGTATTGGCTAACATCTATTTAGGAAAAATCAAAAAATGGAATGATCCTGCATTGGCACAACTTAATCCAGGTGTGAAATTTCCGAACTTACCCATCACTGTAGTATATCGTTCGGATGGTAGCGGAACATCAAACATTTTTACTAACTACCTGACCAAAGTAAGTCCTGAATGGAAAACAAAATATGGTTTTGGAACCACAGTCAATTGGCCTGTCGGCATTGGTGGCAAAGGAAACCCTGGCGTAGCCGGAACGATCAGTCAAACCGTGGGTGCTATTGGGTATGTCGAATCAACGTATGCGTTTGCACAAAAAATTCCTTTTGCGACGATCAAAAATCAAGCCGGGATTTTTATCAAACCTGATTTTGCTTCGACAAGTGCCGCCGGAAAAGGAACAATGCCTGCTGATACACGCATCATGATTACCAATTCTCCCGATCCTGCCGCTTATCCAATTGCCGGATTTACCTGGGTAATTCTTTATAAAGAACAAAATTACAATAATCGGTCGTTGGCTCAGGCTGAAGCATTATTGAAACTGTGGGATTGGATGTTGAGTCCTGATGGACAAGCTGTAGCTCAACAGATTGATTATGTGCCACTGCCCGCTTCAGTTGTTGCGCTTGACAAATCAATTTTACGTACCGTAACGTACAACGGCAAGCCTATTTTGCAATAACAACAAGTAGTTTTAACCCAATTCTCTATTATTCCTTTCGGGGCGTTTCTTGATCATAGAAATGACCCGAAAGGTTTAGTGTTATATAAAACTTTATTGAATGAACAGTGATAAAATAACGAAATACATTTTATTTGGCGCTTCATTACTGATCCTGGTTTTGGCAGGCGGCATGCTTTATTCATTAGTGGAAGGATCGTTACCTTCTTTTCGCGTTTTTGGATGGAAGTTTCTGGTGTCTCCAGAATGGAATCCTACTCAGGGTAATCAGCATTTCGGTGCTTTAGCCTTCATTGTCGGGACTTTATTTACATCTATCTTTGCTTTACTTGTTGCAATCCCACTGGCTTTTTCTACTTCTCTCATTGTGGCAGAATATTTCCGAAAAACTTGGTTTGCGAATGTGGTCAGTACGTGTGTCGATTTATTGGCAGGTATTCCATCGGTGATTTTTGGTTTGTGGGGCTTTTATGCACTACGTCCATTTATCGTCAGTATCGGATTGAGTCATCAGGGATTTGGTATTTTCACGGCGGGTCTTGTGCTTGCCATTATGATTGTCCCTTATGCTACTTCGTTGAGCAACTCAATTATTATGATGGTACCCAACGAATTGAAAGAAGCTGCTTATTCGCTTGGAGCCACCCGACTTGAAGTGATTTGGAACGTCATTCTGCCAAATGCTCGTTCGGGAATAACCGCAAGTTATATTTTAGCTTTTGGCCGTGCGCTTGGAGAGACAATGGCCGTTACCATGCTTATCGGAAATGCAAATATTTTGCCCAATGGATTATTTAGTACAGGAAATACGATGGCGAGCGTAATCGCCAATGAATTTGGCGAAGCCAGTGGCGTTCATTTGAGTTCGTTGATTGAAATCGGATTGCTCCTGTTTGTTATCACAGCCATTATCAATGCAACCGGAAAGTATATCATTAAAAAATTTGCCTAATGGATAGTTCTATATTACAGAAAAGAAAAACCATGACTACGACCACCCATTTTGGAGCACGAAGTTTTAAAAGTCGTCTGTTTTTCAGCATTGTTCTCTTGTTTGCTTTAATTACTATCTCCATCGTTTTTTTGATTATTGGCACGTTGGCGGCAAAAGGGTTTCGCCAAATTAATTGGAGTTTCTTTACGCAAGTGGCTCCCGACACGTTTGATGCCATGATGGCCAATGCGAGTGGAAAAATCATCCCCGGAGGAATTCTTAATGGAATAACAGGTACGCTTTTGTTAGTAGGATTGGCTTCTGTCATTGCGATTCCGTTTGGCATCGTCATTGGAATTTATTTATATGAAAATGCAACTAAACGCTATGCCAATGTGATACGCGATATTACCGATGTACTGCAAGGAGTTCCGTCAATTGTAGTCGGATTAATTGTGTATCTTTGGGTGGTTGTTGACATTACCAAAGGATATTCGGTCTTAGCGGGGAGCGTGGCTCTTGCTATTATGATGCTTCCGCTGATTATTCGTTCCACTGAGGAGTCAATGAAGATGGTTCCGACAACCCTTAAAGAAGCTGCAATAGCATTGGGGACTCCTTATTACAAAGTAATACTAAGAGTGCTAATTCCATCCAGCTTTAGTGGTTTGATAACCGGAGTGCTGCTTGCCGTCTCACGCGTAATGGGCGAAACAGCACCTCTGTTGCTAACTACCCTGGGTAATTCATCTGTCAACTGGAATCTTGCAAAACCGGTCAGTGCTGTACCTTTGCTGATTTGGCAATTTTACAATGATCCGAACATGGTGAATTTAATTTGGAGTTCATCGCTCTTTTTGATGGGATTTGTTCTTTTGTTGAACATCCTGTCAAAATGGATTGCAGCGAAAAAAAGTATTCAATAACAAGAAATTAAGATTACAAATAGAAATAAGTGATGAAGCTAAACGAAAAAAGTATGGCACCTGCCACTTCCATTTTATCAATCGAAGATCTTTCCATTGCGTATGATCGCGATAAATATGCCGTAAAAAATGTGACGGCAACAGTACGAAAAAATGCCATTACAGCGATTATGGGACCTTCAGGATGTGGTAAAACAACGCTTTTGCGAGCTATAAATCGGATGCATGAACTGTATCCCAATATTTCGACTGAAGGCAAGATCAAGTTGTATGGCGATAATATTTACGAAATGCCTACCATTGAGTTGCGTCGTAAAATCGGCATGGTATTTCAACGCCCAAATCCATTTCCTACAATGAGCATTTATGAGAATGTCATTGCAGGATACAAATTAAATGGCATTCATTTAAAACGGTCGGAACGCGATGAAATTGTTGAAATCACTTTGCGTGATGTGACATTATGGGACGAAGTTAAGAATGCGCTTCATAAAAAAGGAACTTTCCTTTCGGGAGGTCAGCAGCAACGTCTCTGCGTGGCACGAGCATTAGCATTTAAACCTGAAATTATTTTGTTGGATGAACCTACTTCTGCTCTTGACCCTGTGTCAACTGCTAAAATAGAAGACTTGTTAGTTGAACTGAAACAACATTACACGATTATTTTAGTTACACATAACATGTCGCAAGCTGCCCGGATATCGGATAATTCCATGTTTATGTATTTGGGGGAATTGATTGAATATGAAGATACCAAAACCATGTTCACCAATCCAAAAGATCCGCGTACCGAAGGATACCTTACCGGAAAATTTGGCTAATTTATAGAAAATCAATAATTAACGAGAACCATACTAACTTATTTTCTTATGAACATACAAAAAGAAAACGCGCTGCTCGGCATTCGGGAAAAATTTAATGATCTATCGCAATTGGTGTTATATCAACTCGATTTATTGGAAAAAATCATCAATAGAGGAGAAACTACCATTCCCCCTGCTTTGTTGGATGAATTGAACGCTAACGAAATAGACATTGACGATTTAGAGATTCAATTAGGCGATGAGATTATTGACACCATTGTGTTGCAACAACCGGTAGCTACCGATTTGCGGCAGGTGATGGCCGTATATCAAATGGTGTCTAACCTTGAACGAATTGGCGATTTAGTCATGAACATCGTTTATTTCATCCCGCGAATTCAAGATGACCATGTGTACGCAAAAATGTCCGAAGTGATGTCGAACATGCTGATGGCAAGCGTTAGCATGGTAAAAAGAGCGATTCTCTCTTTTACCACAACTGATAAAGAAGAAGCCATATGGACGATCAAAAACGACTCGGTAGTTGACGAAATGAACAGAAAGCTCATAAAAAAAGCCATTACTAAAAGCGATATCCCGGAAGAAACACAACATCTACTGTTTACTTTTATCAATTTGAACAACATCATTTCAAACATTGAACGTATTGGAGATCATGCTACTAACATTGCCGAATCTTCGATATATGCACTCGAAGGAAAAGATCTTCGTCACATGAAATTAGACGATGAGTAATGCTTGTTGAGTAGAATAGATCAAAAATTGTTTTTATTGCCGGATAATTTGTTGTTTTTCTATCTTTTTTGTTCCTTTGCAATCAAATCGTAAGTAAATGATCCAAATCGAACATAGTAATTGGTGGCGCCATTCATTCTAAAACAAGGGTGAATGCATGAACACAATTTTTCTACATAGTCAAACCGCAGGAACCTAAATTCTTGCGGTTTTTTTACAACAAATTCCGCAACTATCGCTCAAAATTTTAAATATTCAATTTTCTCACATGAAGACAACCAAAAAGATTTTATTATCAGAACAAGACATGCCAAAAGCATGGTACAACATTGTGGCAGATATGAAAAACAAGCCACTGCCCATGTTGAATCCAGGAACCAAACAACCTTTGAGACCAGAAGAAATGGAACCTCTTTTTGCCAAGGGTCTTGTAGCACAAGAATTTACAACAGAGCGTTATGTTGAAATCCCTGATGAAGTATGGCAGTTGTACAAGATATATCGCCCTACTCCATTAGTACGCGCATCAGGGTTGGAAAAAGCGTTGGATACTCCGGCCAAGATTTATTTCAAAAATGAGAGTGTCAGCCCTGTAGGATCACATAAACTGAACTCCGCGATTCCGCAAGCGTATTACAACAAAATGGAAGGCATCAAACATATCACCACTGAAACCGGAGCTGGACAATGGGGAAGCGCTATGAGTATTGCTTGCCAGCATTTTGGACTCGATTTGCAAGTGTATATGGTAAAAGTGAGCTATGACCAGAAGCCCTACCGAAAATTCGTTATGCAAACGTATGGTGCTGAGGTGATTCCTTCACCAAGCAATCGCACAGCTGCCGGAAGAGCATTGTTGGAAAGAGATCCGAACAGTTCAGGAAGTTTAGGCGGTGCTATCTCTGAAGCAGTCGAAGCGGCTGTTACTCATCCCGACACTCGTTATACCTTGGGAAGCGTATTGAATCATGTCATTTTACATCAAACCATTATTGGATTGGAAGCCGAAAAACAAATGGATTTGGTGGGCGATTATCCTGATGTGGTGATTGGTTGTTTTGGTGGCGGTTCCAATTTCTCTGGCATCTCTTTCCCGTTTTTACGTCATAATTTTCTTGATGGCAAAACAACACGTTTTATTGCTGCTGAACCTGCCTCATGTCCGAAATTGACACGTGGTAAATTTGAATATGATTTTGGTGATACCATTGGCATGACGCCATTGATTCCTATGTTTACGTTGGGACACGATTTTCAGCCGGCGGATATCCACGCAGGAGGACTGCGTTATCATGGCGCAGGTTCCATTGTAAGCCAATTATTGAAAGATGGATTGATTGAAGCACAAGCTGTCAAACAGTTGGATACGTTTGAAGCAGGTGTTTTGTTTGCGCGCACCGAAGGTATTATTCCTGCTCCCGAATCAACTCATGCCATTGCGGTTGCCATTCAAGAAGCTTTGAAGGCAAAGGAAGAAGGCAAAGAAAAGGTGATTCTATTTAACTTGTCAGGACATGGTCTGATTGACATGACTGCCTACGACAACTATTTTTCTGGAAAACTGACGAATTATGACGTTCCTGAATCGATGATTCAAGAGAATGTTTCAAAATTAGAAAAACTTGCCTGAAATGTAAATCTATTGGGAAAATCCACTGGATTTGTCACTGAAAATAACGAATTTTGCAACCGGCAACTTCACAAATGGGGTTGTCGGTTTTTTATTTATGACATATCAAGAAACAATTGACTATCTTTATCATCAACTTCCTTTATTTGAGCGTGTTGGTGGAGCGGCCTATAAGGCAGGTTTAGATACCTCGATACGAATGGATGACTTTCTGGGCAACCCTCATCGTCGTTACAAAACCATCCATGTTGCCGGCACCAATGGAAAAGGGTCAACATCACACATGTTAGCAGCTATTTTGCAAGCTGCAGGTTATAAAACCGGATTATATACCTCACCTCATTTGAAAGATTTCCGTGAACGGATTCGCATCAATGGAGAAATGATTCCTCAACAAAAGGTGATTGACTTCGTGCAAACTTACGCTGCAACTTTTGAGCCATTGCATCCTTCGTTCTTTGAGCTAACAATGGAGATGGCGTTCGATTATTTTGCAGCCGAACAAATAGATGTTGCAGTTATTGAAGTCGGGTTGGGTGGTCGCTTGGATAGTACAAACATTATCACACCCATATTGAGTGTCATTACCAATATCAGTTTCGACCATCAGCAATTTCTTGGTGATACGCTGGAAAAAATTGCTGCAGAAAAGGCCGGCATTATGAAACCCCATGTGCCGGTTGTGATTGGTGAAGCTGAAGGTTCCGTAAAAGCAGTTTTTACAAATCATGCCCAACAGGTTAATTCCCCACTTTATTTTGCCGAAGAGATACTGCATCTGCGACATGAAGAACATTCCGATAGCTTTTATGATACGGGATGCGGCAACATTAAACTGGGTTTAAAAGGTCTCTATCAGGAGAAGAATCTTACTACAGTGCTCACTGCGGTCAATCTATTAAGACAACAAGACATTGAACTGCCTGTGAATAGTGTGCAACAAGGTATCGAACGGGTTATAGAATTGACGGGGCTTCAAGGACGTTGGCAAGTGCTACAACACCATCCTCTGATGATTTGCGATACAGGTCATAACGAAGCCGGTATCCGTTATGTGATGCAGCAACTTTTGC
>JAJZHJ010000043.1 GCA_021804525.1 Bacteroidota bacterium
TTCAAAAAATGTAGCATTACCCGATTAGCTTGATTAAGATGAAACGAGCATGTAAATTACTTACACCCAAGAGTATGATAATGTTTTTATGCGAATTCCATACATCCTTAATGTTAGAAAATAAAATTTACGTATGAAACGAGCATGTATAAACGATTCGCCAATGACGATGAATGTGTAAGCGAGTTCCATATGACCTTAATGAAAAAAATAAACAAATTCATATGAAAACAAAAAGCGAAACGTTCTTATTGGAACATGAGAAAGAATGGGAGAAAGTGGGCGAGGGTGTTCGTCGTCAAATCATGGGTTACGACGGCCATGTGATGATGGTGAAAGTTGCTTTTCAGCAAGGAGCAGAGGGCTATACGCACGAACATTTTCATTCACAATGCAGCTATGTGGCAAGTGGAAAATTTCAAGTCACGGTGGATGGCAAAATGAAACTGTTGACTACTGGCGATGCTTTTTATGTTGAACCCGATCAAATGCACGGCGTTATTTGTCTTGAAGAAGGGATGTTGATCGATTTTTTCAGCCCAATGAGAGAAGATTTTCTTCAAAAATAAGCCACATTATTGGCACTGCATAAAGTGTGTATACTAAATGATTCAGGCGGATTTACGATGGTTAGTCCGCCTGAATCATTTTTATCTCTATGGCTCTTTTCATTATACCGTTGGAGTGGGGTCATTCGGTTTTGCGTTGTTTGCATCGTTGGTGCCTTTGCGGCGTGCAAGCAGATCAGCATAATATTTACGGGCGATATTCAGCTTTCCAAACCAAAAAAGACGCCGCTCCTTTCGGAAACGGCGTCTTTTAATTTGAATAATCAGGAAGGGCTTATTCTGCGAGCAGAATTTCCAATATCTGGCAAGCAGCTTTGGCAACAGGTGATCCAGGGCCAAAGATAGCGGCTACGCCGGCTTTGTACAAGAAATCATAGTCTTGTGCCGGAATAACTCCTCCGGCGATGACGAGGATATCTTCGCGTCCCAATTTTTTCAGTTCTGCGATAACTTGCGGGATAAGGGTTTTGTGTCCAGCAGCTAAGGAGGAAACGCCCAACACATGCACGTCGTTTTCGACAGCATCTTTGGCAGCTTCCGCCGGTGTTTGGAACAATGGCCCCATGTCGACATCGAATCCGCAGTCGGCATAGCCGGTTGCTACCACTTTGGCTCCACGGTCGTGCCCATCCTGACCCATTTTGGCAATCATGATGCGGGGACGACGACCTTCTTTTTTGGCAAACTGTTCTGTCAGTTCGCAAGCGCGCAGGAAGTCTGCGTCTTGTTTTGTTTCGGATGAGTACACGCCTGAAATAGTTCTTATGGTTGCTTTATAACGGCCTACGACTTTTTCGCAGGCATAAGAAATTTCTCCTAAAGTAGCACGTACCTGAGCTGCTTTAACTGCCAGTTCAAGCAAGTTGCCCTGTCCCGATTTAACCGCTTCCGTAATGGCCTCGAGCGCTTGATCGACGGCAGCTTGATTACGGGTTTGTTTCAATATATTCAGTCGTTCGATTTGTTGCTTGCGAACGGCGGTGTTATCCACTTCGAGAATATCAATCGGAGCTTGCTTGTCGAGGCAATATTTGTTTACTCCGACAATGATTTGTTGCCCTGAGTCTATCTTAGCTTGCGTGCGTGCAGAAGCCTCTTCGATTCGCATTTTTGGAACGCCTGTTTCAATGGCTTTTGCCATACCGCCCAATTCTTCCACTTCCTGAATCAATGCCCATGCCTTTTCGGCCAACTCTTGCGTTAAGGTTTCCACGTAATAGGAACCTGCCCAAGGATCGACTTCGCGACAGATATTGGTCTCTTCCTGAATGTAGATTTGGGTGTTACGGGCAATACGTGCCGAGAAGTCGGTTGGAAGAGCGATAGCTTCATCCAGCGCATTGGTGTGCAAAGATTGGGTATGACCTAATGCAGCCGCCATTGCTTCAATGACAGTCCGCCCTATGTTGTTATACGGATCTTGTTCGGTCAGTGACCAACCTGATGTTTGGCTGTGTGTACGCAACGCAAGTGATTTCGGATTTTTCGGATTGAATTGCTTTACGATTTTTGCCCATAGCAAACGCGCTGCACGCATCTTGGCAATTTCCATGAAGTGATTCATGCCGATTGCCCAGAAGAATGACAGGCGTGGTGCAAACGTATCGATATCCATTCCGGCATTGACGCCTGCACGCAGGTATTCCAATCCGTCAGCCAGTGTGTAAGCCAACTCGATGTCAGCCGTAGCGCCTGCTTCTTGCATGTGGTACCCTGAAATAGAAATGGAATTGAACTTTGGCATGTTTTTCGACGTGTATTCAAAGATGTCGGCAATGATCTTCATCGAGAATGAAGGTGGGTAAATATACGTATTACGCACCATAAATTCTTTCAAAATATCATTTTGAATGGTTCCTGCCATCTCTTCTAACTTGGCGCCTTGTTCCAGCCCTGCATTGATATAGAAGGCAAGGATAGGTAAAACAGCGCCATTCATGGTCATGGAAACAGACATTTTGTTGAGCGGGATGCTGTCGAAAAGTACTTTCATGTCTTCCACCGAGCAGATGGAAACGCCGGCTTTGCCCACATCGCCTACTACGCGTTCGTGATCGGCATCGTATCCGCGATGGGTTGGAAGGTCAAAGGCTACGGATAACCCTTTTTGTCCACTGGCTAAGTTGCGACGATAAAAAGCATTCGATTCTTCGGCAGTCGAAAATCCTGCATATTGACGAATCGTCCATGGGCGCATGGCGTACATCACACTGTACGGGCCGCGTAAGAAAGGCGAAATACCGGCGGCATAGTGGAGATGCTCCATGCCTTCGAGGTCATCTTTTGTATAGATTGATTTGACGTTGATTTGTTCAGGAGTTGTCCACGGAGTCGTCGCTATGGGACTCTTTCCTGCAGTTTCTCCCACAAATGGAAGTGTATGAAACGTTGGACGCATGATTCTTTTTGTTTAGTTGTGTTTATGTTATGAGCAGCAGACTTGTATATCGGCTACTATTTTGTCAATGAATTAATCACTTTGCAATGCCTAATTGTTGGTTGAAATGACGTAAGGTGTCCAACACGTTGGAGCGGACATTGATGAAGTCTAAAATACCTTGCGCTTTCAGTTCGTCCATGCAAGCGGGTGCTCCGGCGACGACCAATAATTTCTTCCCGTCAATCGCTTTCTGTGCTTGAGGAGCGAGCGTTTCATACTCTTCATCACTCGAACAGAGTACTATGATGTCGGCGTTGGCTTGTTGAGCGGCGGCAACTCCTTCGTCAATGGTGTCGAATCCTAAATTGTCAATCACTTCGTAACCCGCGCAAGCAAAGAAATTGCTGGAGAATTGAGCGCGTGCCAAACGCATTGACAAACTGCCAATAGTCAACATAAACACTTTCGGATGTTTTCCTGATTTTTCCGTAGCTAAACGCAACGCTTCAAACTCGCTTGCGCCACGATTGAAGTCGAGCACAGGGGTGCCTTCTTTCGGTTGACATGCATGCAAGAATGGTTCTTCTATTTTGTCGCCCGCTACTTCGGTGAAGTTAGGATATTGATTGGTTCCCAACAGAATCTCGCGACGGCTTGAGAGCGCTTTTCGACGGTTAGTATTGGTGGTGTTTATGGCAGCTTGTATGTTGCCTGCAGCAACCTCTGCCATAAAGCCTCCTTTTTCTTCAACTGCGAGAAACAATTTCCATGCTTGTTCGGCAATAGCATCTGTCAGGTTTTCGATGTAATAAGAGCCTGCTCCGGGATCGACCACTTTGTCCAAATGGCTTTCTTCTTTCAACAATAGTTGTTGATTTCGTGCTATGCGTTCTGAAAAATCGTCCGATTTTTTGAAAGCTGTGTCAAATGGCATTACGGTAAGCGAATCGACTCCGGCAAGAACAGCCGACATAGCTTCAGTTTGTGAGCGTAGCATGTTCACGTATGGATCAAACGAGGTCATGTTCCATTGTGAAGTCTCAGCATGAATAATCATTTTGGATGCACAACGTTCCATACCGTCCGGTTCATTATTGCTGCAAACTTTTGGGCATTTTTCTCCATAGGCGAAAACAATGTTGCTCCACAAGAAGCGTGCGGCACGGAATTTGGCTATTTCCATGAAGTAATTGGAGCTGATGCCGAAATTGAAACTGATTTTCTTCCCTACTTTTTCAGCAGAAAATCCTTTTTCGACTAATTGTGCCAGTAAGTCATTTCCCCACGCTAGCGCGTAGCCTAATTCTTGATAGATGTATGCTCCGGCATTATTGAAATAGATAGGATTGATGGCAATGGTACGGAATTTCGGCAAATAGTCCGAAGCGGTCATGACGGCTGCATAGCGGTCTGCCAAGTTTTCGAGTACTTTGCCATGTGCCAAACGATGTCCGAGTGGATCAAAATTGATGGAACCAAAAACACGCTTTGGTTCAATGCCCATTTCTTTCACGTAGGCAACATAAATTTCTACCAATTTTACTGCGGACATGACGCACGTGTCGAAATGAATTTCAACCTGTGTAATGTCAATATCTTTGAGCAATGCAGCCATCGATTCTGTTTTTACCGCATCGCTGTCGAATGTGATATCAAGCGCCGTTACACCTTGAGAGATTAGCGCGATTGCTTTTTCATGTGCAGCATCAAGGCATTTTGCGCAAACATTGACTTTTTGACGAACACGCCAGCTATTGTTTTGCTTCGTGCCCCGAACGTACGGAAATTTTCCCGGAAGTTCGCCGTGCGTTTTCAGGCCGACCAAATCTTCTTCACGATAAAATGGTTGCACGTTAATGCCTTCGTTCGTGTGCCAGACTAATTTTTTGTCGAAGTCGGCGCCTTTCAAGTCTCTCGTAATGACATCCATCCATTCTTGTGTGGAAACGGGTGGAAATTCTGAGAACAGTGAATGTGAATGATCCATGTCTTTTTGTTTAGTGAGTCGTTGTGTGATATGAATAGATATGTAATTATACGTTGTGCGGTCAAGCGATCGAATTTTTCAAAATATGCGATCGTTGCTTATCAGACATTATGAAGCCTAAAGTGACAGGCTGAAGGTTGAAGTTGTGTGCATCGTGTCCAACACCGCGTTTTTCAAGAGTGTTTTTCGATATAATAGAAGGTCAAATTTAATGGAAACAGAAATGAGTTCATTTCAGTCTAAAAAAGAGGAAGCCACCTTTTTGAGGCGGCTTCGCACGATGATTCTATGATGAATTATTTCACAGTTGACATGTGTTGAATCAGTTCTACTACTTTGTTTGAGTAGCCCCATTCGTTGTCATACCATGATACCAATTTCACAAAGTTTGGATTCAAAGAGATACCTGCTTTAGCATCAAATACGGAAGTACGTGACTCGTGAATAAAGTCAGACGAAACCACAGCATCTTCTGTGTAACCAAGAATACCTTTCAAATTGCCTTCAGCAGCTTCTTTTACTGCGTCGCAAATTTCTTGGTAAGTAGCGCTTTTTTCCAAGCGGCAAGTCAAGTCAACAACCGAAACGTCTAACGTAGGAACGCGCAACGACATACCGGTTAATTTACCGTTCAATGAAGGAATTACTTTACCTACTGCTTTAGCAGCTCCGGTAGAAGAAGGAATAATATTGCCTGCAGATGCACGACCACCTCTCCAGTCTTTTGCAGATGGACCGTCAACGGTTTTTTGTGTAGCGGTTACAGAGTGTACCGTTGTCATTAACCCTTCAACGATACCGAACTTGTCGTGTATTACTTTAGCCAAAGGAGCTAAGCAGTTGGTGGTACATGAAGCATTCGATACAATTGTTTCGCCTGCATAATTTTTGCAGTTTACACCCATTACGAACATTGGGGTGTCATCTTTAGGAGGAGCTGACATGACAACGCGTTTTGCACCGGCTGCAATGTGTAACTCTGCTTTTTCTTTTGTCAAAAACAAGCCGGTAGATTCAACTACGTATTCTGCACCGACTTCATTCCATTTCAAGTCAGCAGGATTTTTTTCTGCTGTTACGCGAATGGCATGGCCATTCACTACTAATTTACCGTCTTTTACGTCAATGGTTCCGTCGAATTGGCCATGTACTGAATCATACTTCAGCATGTAAGCCATATAATCAACGTCAATTAGGTCGTTAATACCTACAATTTCAATGTCTTTTTTGGTCAATGCTGCACGGAACACCAAACGTCCGATGCGGCCAAAGCCGTTAATACCTACTTTAATCATGTTCTAACTGTTTTAATGGTTCATTAAAATTTCGCACAAATATACTGCTTTTTCTATGAGTAACAATGCTTTCTTGAGAATTAATACTGATTTTTTTCTCTAATTAATGGTTCTTTGAAAATAAATGAGTTACCTCTTGATTCAGGTTTCAAATTGAGCTAAAATGTCTGCCAAATGAATCACTTTTAGCGGTACCATATTTTTTCGGCAATAGCCGGCTATGTTCATGGCACACGAAGCCTCGGTTGTAACAATGTATTCTGCTCCACTTTCGACTCCGTTACGTACTTTGTTGGCTACCATCGCTGACGATATTTCCGTGTTTTTGATGGAGAAGGTACCTCCGAACCCACAACAAACTTCGCTTTCGTTCATTTCGATCAACTCAAGTCCTTTAACATGGCTGAGCAGTTCACGTGGTTCCGTCTTAATGCCGTATTCGCGCAAGGCCGAACAGGAATCGTGAAACGTGACTTTGTGAGGAAAGGTTGCGCCAAGATCGGTTATGTGCAACACATTGACCAAAAAATCGGATAGCTCATACATGTTGCGGCTGACTTGCGTGTGTCGTTGCAACTGTTCAGGTTGATTTTTGAATAGTGAAGGATAGTCGTTGATAATAAACCCAGAACACGAACCGGAAGGAGAAACAATGGGTATATCTTCCTCAAAATCATGTAAGAATTTTATGGCAAGTTGTCGAGATTCATTCCAGTAGCCACTGTTGAAAGCCGGTTGACCGCAACAGGTTTGATTGGAGTTGTAATGTACTTCACATCCTGCTTTTTCAAGTATTTTGACTGTATTAAACCCTGTTTCAGGATAAAGTTGATCAATGAAACAGGGTATAAATAATTGAACTTTAGTCATTTTGACGATGCCTTAAATGGCTTATATTGTCTGTTATTATTCTACGCGTAGCGCCCGTTCAAAACGTTCCAAAAAGAGCAAGGCGTCCTGGTGCGTCAGGCAAAGTGGTGGCAACAATCGTATAACGTGCGTTCCACTTCCTCCGGTAAATACTTTTTGTTCAAATAGCAAACGGCGTCGCAGTTCAGCAACTGGATTCTCCATTTCTATGCCGATCATTAAACCTAACCCACGTATTTCCTTGATTTGAGAAAATGAATTTAATTCTTTTAGTAAAAAACCACCTATTTGCTGCGCGTTTTCGATTAAGTGTTCGTCCTTGAAAATATCTAAAACAGCGATAGCGGCTGCACATGCTAAGTGATTGCCTCCGAAGGTTGTTCCCAATTGGCCATGTATGGCCTGAAAATGTGGAGCGATGAGCACTCCGCCAATGGGAAACCCGTTGCCCATTCCTTTGGCAATGGTGATCATATCGGGACGAATGTTGGCGTATTGATGCGCGAAAAATTTGCCGCTTCGCCCGTAACCGGATTGTATTTCGTCAAGAATTAAAACGGTATTGGTGCGCTTGCATTCTTTACTGAGATGTTCTAAAAAGCGTGTATCAGGTAGACGAATTCCGCCAATACCTTGGATGCCTTCGATGATGACAGCACAAACATCCTCTTTTCCCAATTCTTTGGTCACGGCTTCGAGGTCGTTAAGGGGCAAGAAGGTGACATCGAGTCCTGCATTGACCGGAGCAATGATTTTGGGGTTGTCTGTTACGCGTACGGCAGCCGAAGTGCGTCCATGAAAACTTTTGCCAAAAGCGACAATCCGCTTTCGTCCATTGTAAAAGGAGGCTAACTTCAACGCATTTTCGTTGGCTTCGGCTCCTGAATTGATTAAAAAGAGGCTGTAGTCTTCGTAGCCTGAAGCAATACCTAATTTTTCGGCTAATGTGACTTGCAGACTGTTGTGAACAGAATTTGAATAGAATCCCAAATTGTTGAGTTGTTCTGTAATGCGTTGAATGTAGAGTGGGTGAGAGTGACCGACAGAAATCACGGCATGGCCACCATACAGGTCGAGGTATTCATTACCTTGTGTGTCGTATGTACGACAACCGCGCCCTTTGACTATTTCAACATCAAATAAAGGATAAACATCAAAAGGTTTCATATGAATTTGTTTATTTTTTTCATTAAGGTCATATGGAACTCGTCCAGCAAGACG
>JAJZHJ010000044.1 GCA_021804525.1 Bacteroidota bacterium
AATCGAAAGGAGAAAGCGTGGTGATATTGACAATGCCACCCATCGAGTTACGTCCATATAAAGTTCCCTGCGGTCCACGAAGCACTTCAATATGGGCAATGTCGTAAAAATCAAAATCGAATGCACTTTTGTCTAAATAAGGCACATTATCCACATAAAGGCCAACGGACGAGCCGGTAATGCGGGCGCCTACACCCCGAATGTATATTGTTGAAGTAAGTTTGGAACCATAATCGGGGATAAATAGATTAGGCACATACGCGCTTACATCTTTCAACGACATGATATTGCGGTTGACAATGCTTTGCGCGGAAATGGAAGTGCCCGCAACAGGCATATCTTTTAGAAGACTTGTTTCACGAGGAGAGAGCACGGTAACTTCATTCAATTGATATTCCTTTGTATGGAGTGTATCAGCGGTTTCGGCAAAGAGCGATTTTGACACAACAAATAGAAGCAACACGAAAGCAATAGAAAAGGGGTTTCGTTTCATTTTTCTGATCTTAATATATAGGTGAATTGATGTTCAAAATTGGCTGTGCTCCTTGCCGGCAAGCAAATATCAAAAGTCGCCACAAAGAACGGGAAAAAATGAATCCTGCTATATCCCTACATATTGGGAGATTTCAGGGTGTTTTGGTAAGTGAAATTATCTTTTAATAATTTCAATACTCAATAAATCAGGAAAATGACAAAAAGGATGAAAATCATGATAAGTACTAACCGTGTGGTTCTTCATTCGTTGACTTGAAGTCGTTGAATGAAAATTTATAGGCCGCCGTGTGATTTTTTTGTAGCTTTGTAGCGTAAACACGTTGCATCATGGAAACCTCAAGGCCAATATTATTTGCGAGTTCCATACATCCTTAATGTAAAATAAAATATAATCGTATGGTAATTACACGGCATTCATTTCATTCCACCGGCGAGTCTCTCTTTTCCATTCTTATTCCTACCTGGAACAATCTTCCGTTATTGAAACTATGCGTGGAAAGCATTCGTAAAAACAGTGCTTTCTCGCATCAAATCATTGTGCATGTGAACGAAGGAAATGACGGCACGCTCGAATGGGTGCAAGAAAATCAGATTGACTATACGCACAGTACGGAGAATATCGGGGTTTGTTATGCTTTAAATGCAGCGGCTGCGCTTGCCACAACGGATTACATTGCCTACATGAACGATGACATGTATGTTTGTCCCGGCTGGGATAACTATTTGTACGAAGAAATTAAAGCCTGCCAGAACGAATATTTCTTTTTCTCATCCACATTGATCGAGCCACGCAAAACAGGCAGCCATTGCATGATTGCTCCGGCCAACTATGGCACATCGCCTGAACATTTTGAGGAAGAACGATTGCTGAAAGAATATGCAACACTGCCGTTTAACGATTGGAACGGAGCTTCGTGGCCGCCTAATGTGGTACATCGCAACGTATGGAATTTAGTAGGTGGATACAGTATTGAATTTTCACCGGGCATGTATTCCGATCCTGATTTTTCTATGAAGCTGTGGCAAACCGGTGTGCGTCTTTTCAAAGGAGTTTCGAAAAGCAGGGTATATCACTTCATGTCGAAATCGACAGGAAAACTCAGGAAAGAAGCCAACAGAAACGGGAAACGAGAGTTTCTCGACAAATGGCAAATGACCTCCCGTACGTTTTATCGTTATTTTTTAGCCATTGGAACCCCTTTTGAAGGAGATCGAAGTGAGCCGGAGAAAAGCGTTCATTATTCTGCCAAAAAGATAGGAAACAGCTTAAAACGGCGTTTTACGTAAAATGACAACTCGGTTTATTCTCCTTGTTGCTCTAATTTGAAGCGTACACGCCAAACGCCATCCTGATAATCGTGGGTAAGGATCACAAACTTTCCGATTTCAGCTGTGTTATTCACGTGCATTCCGATGCAAGCACACGCATCATAATCGCCGACACGCACTACGCGTACCATGTCGCCGGCATCTTCCGGTAATTTTGATAAATCGAGAAAATCAGAGGCTTCTTTTTTCGGAACAAACGAAATGGAGACAGGCAGATGAGAAGCAATCACGGTATTAACTTGTTCGGCAATAACATGAATCTGCTCTTCAGTGGGAGCGGCAGCCAAAAGATAATCACACTTCGATTTTTTGCGTTCAATGTGTGCATTGCGCGAACGACCGCAGTCAAACATCCGCACCATCGTTTGGTTCAGAATGTGTTCTGCCGTGTGCATCGGTTCGTAATAAGTCTTCTTAGTCTCTTCCATAAAAAAGAGGTGCATTATTCAATTATAGCAAGATGAATATGCCGCGACAAGCGATGAAGATTGAATTTAGTAGGAGCCTTATACCAATTTATTGGTAGCGGTATCGGGGAAGATAACGGTAGGCTGAAAAGTCTTTGCTTCTTCAAAATCCATGGTAGCAAAAGAAACAATCAAGACAACATCACCGGGTTGTACCAATCTGGCTGCTGCTCCATTGAGGCAAACAGTGCCACTACCGCGTTCTCCTTTAATAATATATGTTTCAAAACGAGCGCCATTGTTGATATTGAGCACCTGCACCTTTTCGTAAACAATCATGTTAGCGGCATCCATCAGATCTTCGTCGAGGGTAATGCTCCCAATATAGTTGAGGTTCGCATCGGTCACCGTCACACGATGAATCTTTGATTTTAATACTTCAATTTGCATAAAACGATTTTTTAAGTGAAACAAGCAACATCACGTTGCTGAAAAAAAGAAATTAAAGATAGCGTAGGTTGTCAATAAGTCGCACATCACCACAAAATACGGCAATGCAGCCTACGACAAAATCGCATTCGTTCCAGTCATGTATGGTTTGCAACGTATCTCCGTCAACAATGTCAAAATATTCAACACGCATGTCATCTACTGCGTTTAGCGTTTCAACCACCCATTTTTGTACGTCGGCTACAGACCAATCGGATACAAATTTACGACTTTCAAAAAGGGTTTGTGCTATAATGGGAGCATTATTACGTTGTTTGGTAGTCAATCGGGCATTGCGGCTGCTAAGCGCCAACCCATCTGACTCGCGAACAATGGGACATGGGACAAGAATCACCGGAAGTTGCAATTGTTGCGTCATGCGACGAATAATAGCCACTTGTTGAAAATCCTTCTCGCCAAAATAGGCGCGATCGGGTATTACTGCCATAAACAACTTACTTACGATTTGTGCCACACCATTGAAATGACCGGGGCGAAACTGACCTTCCATCACGTTATCTAAAGGCGAAAAGTCAAACTGACGTGTATCTGGTTCGGGATACATTTCCTCTTCCGATGGAGCAAACACGTATGTGCAACCTGCTTTGGTCAGCAACGCCACATCTTTGTCGAGTGTTCGCGGATAATGTAGCAAATCATTTTTGTCATTAAACTGCGTAGGATTCACAAAAACAGAAACTACAGTCACGTCGTTTTCTGCCACACAATGTTGAACCAACGAGAGATGACCTGCATGTAAAGCACCCATGGTTGGCACCAAACCGACCTGTTTGCCTGCTGCTTTTTGTTCGGCAAGCGCTGCTTGTAAAGCAGTAATGGTTGAAAAAACTTCCATGATGATGGTATTTGCAGAGAACGCTTTCTCAACAAAGAGAATGCGCATCCCTAACTTCAAATCATTTACTTCTCTTTTACCAAAGTTCCAATAGCTTCGCCGCTGACTACTTTCTTTAGATTTCCATACTTGTCCATATTGAACACAATAATGGGCAAATGGTTTTCTTTACACATTGTGGTAGCAGTGAGATCCATCACTTTCAAGCCACGTGCATAAATTTCGTCGTAGGTAATTTCATCAAACTTCACAGCAGTAGAATCTTTTTCAGGATCTGACGTGTAAATACCGTCCACACGTGTGCCTTTCAGCATCACATCCGCTTCTATCTCAATGGCTCGCAATGATGAACCTGTGTCAGTAGTAAAAAAAGGATTACCGGTTCCGGCGGCTAACAATACCACTTCACCGCGTTCAAGAGCTTCAATGGCTTTTTGTTTGCTGTAGAATTCTCCTATTGGCTCCATTCGGATGGCCGTAAGTACACGCGATTTAACATGCAATGCTGCAAGAGCGGAACTTAATGCGAGACTATTGATGGTGGTGGCTAGCATCCCCATCTGATCACCTTTGACGCGATCGACGCCTTGAGAAGCGCCGCTCAATCCACGAAAGATATTTCCGCCACCAATGACGATAGCTACTTGAATACCTTGCGCGGCTACCTCTTTTATCTGTTCGGCATATTGATGCAACCGTTGGGAATCAATACCGTACTGTTGTTCCCCCATCAACGACTCGCCGCTTACCTTCAATAAAATACGCTTATAGTTGACCATAAGAATCTTTCAATAAGTTGGTGTTCATTTGCTTGAATAATTGCGCGACAAAGTTCGTTATTTTTATTGAACCATCCATCATAAAAGAAAAGAAACTCTTTATCGAAAAATGGTAACTTCCATTATTTCTCTGAAGGAGGTTGCTGAGAAAGCGCATGATAAGGCAGAGTCAACCACAAAAACGGATGAGAATCACCAACCTTCTTTTCGTAAAATCGAATGGTATGATCCACTTCGATGATGGAATATCCGGCAGGGACAAACGTGTTGCTTTGCAACGTTCGTGTTAACACATCGGGAATGCCATCCTCATCGAAAAAAACATTACGGTGATAATGACCTCCTAAGATTGATTCCACATTGTAAGTTTTCACCAAATGCAAAAACGCATTCCGATTGCCAACGTCAGACGGATTAAGTGGAAAATGAGTCACGAAAAACAACGGTTGTTGGGTGCCTGTTTTGTGCAATTGTCCTTTTATCCAGTTCATCTCCGAATTACTCACCCAGCCGCTATTCACACCATGTCCTTGTCCGGTATTGAATCCAATGAATTGCACATGCTGATAGGTGAACGAGAAATGATGGTATTGAAAAACAGAATCGAACGTAGTTGTCGTGGTTGGGCAATAGCGCGTGTCATGGTTTCCAGGAACCACATAATAGGGAACATTCAATTTGTCAAACAATTTCTTGGCCAAAAGCAACGATGGTCGGTCGCCTTTGTCGGCAATATCGCCTCCGATAATTACAAAAGCCACTTCTTTCAATGAATCGATCTCCTGCACTGCGCGACATAAATCGGTGGTATGCTGTGGCAAATCGGGTGAAAGGTGCATGTCGGTCAACAAGGCAAACCGAAACGATTGGCCTACAACAAGAAAACAAAACGCAAGGAGAAGTTCAACGATTGCAAGAGCCAGTATTCGCTTCATAAGTTTCAAAAATAAGAAGAGCAGCTTTGTTGTCAAAACTGCTCTTATGAGTCACGCAAAAATCAATCAATGATGAACAGTCATATCGTCGGGGCGATGTTTATATTTAAAAAAGATAGCAAACAAAATGGCAATTACCAATGCGTATCCGGCAAAGAGATACCAGATTGTCGGCCAGTTACGACTGATCAACTGATGGTCTGCTGCATATTTTGAATAAAGATCAACAATTGCCCCACTCGCATAGCCGCCCATCAAAGCGCCCGCTCCGTTAGTTATCATCATAAACAATCCCTGAGCGCTACCCCTGATTTCGGGCTTAGCTTCGGTTTCAACAAACAACGAACCCGAAATATTGAAGAAATCGAATGCCATCCCATAAACGATCATCGACAAAATCAGCATCCAAAGGCCTGTACCCGGATCGCCAGCGCCAAAAAGTCCGAAACGAAGTACCCATGCCAACATACTCATCAACATCACGTTTTTAATACCAAAACGACGCAAAAAGAATGGGATGGTCAAAATGAAAAGTGTCTCCGACATCTGCGAAATGGAAAGTAAGATGACGGAATGTTTCACACCAAAAGCGTTGGCATATTGAGGAATGCTCTTAAAACTGCCAATAAATAAGTCACCATACGAATTGGTAATTTGCAAAGCGGCTCCCAGTAGCATCGAAAACAGAAAGAAAACAGCCATCTTCCTTCTCTTGAACAATACCAGTGCATCGAGTCCAAACGCCGAAAGCAGCGATTTACGTTGGCTTTTTGCAGGAATACATTTCGGAAGTGTAAACGAATAGAGTCCCAGCACAACGGCAGCTACACCGGCCAGATATAGTTGAGCATTGGTGTTTTTAAATCCGGTAAGGTCAACCACCCACATAGCCACGATGAACCCGATGGTTCCAAAAGTCCGTATGGGGGGAAATACCTTGACAATGTCATAGTTGTATTGTTCTAAAGCATTGTATGCAACGGTGTTATTCAGAGCAATGGTGGGCATGTAGAAAAGCAGATTGAGCAACATGGCCCAATACATGTGGTCGTAGTCAATGGCCGTCGATGCATAAAAAAGTGCGGCTGCTCCTAATAAATGACAAATTCCCAGCAGTCGTTCGGCATTAACCCATTTATCGGCAATGATCCCTACAATACCCGGCATGATTAACGAAGCAATACCCAACGTGGCAAAGATGGCTCCGATTTGACCTCCTTCAAAACCTAAATTTCTACCTAAGTATCCTCCCAGAGAAATTAACCATGATCCCCAAATAAAGAACTGGAGAAAACTCATCAATGTCAACCGAAACTTAATGCTCATAATGTGTGTGTTTTGTGGTGTGGCGATTTCATGTAAACGATAGAAAAAAGAAAGATCATCTCTTCCCTAAAGCGCAAAGGTACAAAGTTTTCAGAAAGCAACAAATTGATTAGCAAGCAAACAAATAAAAGTCATGATGAGGGTGAAACCGGTTTTGCTTTCTCCGCAAATTGTCTTGCAGCATTTCGATCTATTTTTCCGTTCGGGGTATGAGGCAGCTTAGTACAAACATAAAGGGCTTTTGGTTGCTCGTAAGCGGAAAGAAGGTCTCGCATTTTCTCTTTAAGATCATCTAAATCAACGTGTTTTTTCTCCGGTTCCGAACACTCGATCAGCAACACTAACTTTTCGCCCAACACGGCATCCGGCACGGAAGTCACCACAAAGGCATCGGACAACACACGATTCAGCTTTCTTTCCAGTACTTCTGGTTGAAATTTCAGCCCACCACTATTGATGACGTTGTCTTTTCGCCCTAAGATTTCAAACCGTCCATTTTCAAGAATACGTGCTATGTCATTCGTCTCAATTACTTGATCGGCCACCAAAGGTGCATCAATAATCAATGTTTCTTCTTCAGACAAAGTGATGCGAACATGCGGGAATGGTTCATAAAAACCGGAAGCTTTTGCTCCATTCAGTCGGCGCATGGCTATATGCGAAAGCGTTTCCGTCATACCATACGTTACATAAAAAGAATTGGGCATGGATAATAATTCCTTTTCCAACGTCGAATCAACCGGAGCACCACCGATAATGCAATGCTGAATGGCAGACAACCGTTTTTTTTCTTGGGTATTATGTAACGAATGAAATACCTGCATGGGAATCATGGCAGCAAAAGCAAATGGCATATCCGGCAAATGGCGCAACGGGTGGCCTGAAGGCGACACACGATACAGATCGAGACTGGCAACCAACGCACGTACCACCATCATCTTGCCGGCAATGTAATCAACCGGCAAACAGAGCAAGGCTTTATCGCCTTGTTGCAACTGCAAATACGAACACGTCATTATGGCGCTTTGCATCATTCGCTCCTTTTCAACCACAATGGATTTCGGTGTTCCTGTCGAACCGGAGGTTTTCACCGTCAATGTAGGTGAATCATTCCACCATGTTTTCACGAAAGAGAAAAATGCATGTTCCCAATCGGGTGTTGCTGCATCACTCAAACGTAGTGCAGCCAATGACAATGCCATTTCTTTGGTATAGGGAATTCCATCAAGAATAAGAATTTGATTCTCCCGGTTTGTTTCATAACGAGTTTCCGGTGAAGATTCAGGCAACGGCTTTGCAATATGCGATTTGTCCTTATACCACAAATGATCGTGTTGAATGACAAGCGGCAATGGAATGTTATTGGAAAACAATTGTCCTGTGCCAAGTCCTTGCGGCATCAACACATCCATCGTACCACACCATTGTGCGATGGCATTCAAACCGATGTTCGATTCCAATGCTGAAGTGATCCACCAACCGATATCCCGTTGTTTTGCTAATTCAATCCATTCGGCAGAGCCTTGAAATCCACCGTGCAAAGAAGGTTTAAGGATGATATAATGGGGCTGAATGGCTTCTAATAAGCGCTCTTTTTCTTCCGGTTTATTAACGCCTATCAGCTCTTCATCCAGCGCGATCGGAATAG
>JAJZHJ010000045.1 GCA_021804525.1 Bacteroidota bacterium
TAAAGATAAAAAAAAGGAAGTCGACAATTGGTCTGACTTCCTTTTATTAAGCATAAACAACGTTACTCTTTATCTTGCTGACTCGCTTCGTACTCTTTCAACAATTTCTCTTGCACATCCATAGGTACAAGTTCGTAGCTTGCAAACTTCATGGTGAAAGATGCCCTACCCCCACTTAGTGAACTCAAAGTTGTAGAATAACTTGATAATTCTTTCAGTGGCATTTTAACAGACAATTTTTCAAAGCCTTTTTCGCTGTGCATGCCCATGACAACAGCACGACGTCCTTGCAAATCGCTCATCACATCGCCCATCCTGTCAGAGGGAACCAACACCACGACATCGTAAATTGGTTCCAAAAGTTTTGGATTTGCCTGTTTAAATGCGGTGCTGAAGGCATTACGACCTGCCAACCTAAACGAAATTTCGTTTGAATCGACCGGATGCATCTTGCCATCATACACAATAACCTGTACATCACGAGCATACGATCCAGTTAAAGGCCCTTGTTCCATTTTTTCCATAATTCCTTTCATAATAGCAGGCAAAAAACGCGCATCGATTGCACCACCCACGATACTGTTGATAAACACCAGCTTGCCTCCCCATTCCAAAGGTATTTCCTGCCTATCACGAACACTGATCTTAAATTCTTGCCCGTTAAACTTATAAATCTCTTGAGCGGCCATCCCTTCAAAATAGGGTTCTACAATGAGATGCACTTCACCAAATTGCCCTGCGCCACCCGACTGCTTTTTATGACGATAGTCGGCTCTCGTAGCTTTAGTAATAGTTTCACGATATGGAATCTTTGGTTCCAGAAAATCGATCATTACCTTGTCATTGTTTTCAATTCGCCATTTCAACGTACGTAAATGAAACTCACCTTGCCCAAATACAATGGTTTGTTTCAATTCTTTCGACATTTCAATGATCCAAGTAGGATCTTCCTCATGCATGCGAGTCAATATTTCGCTTAGTTTTTCTTCGTCCGCCTCGCTTTTCGCTTTTATGGCACGCCGATATTTTGGATCAGGATAATGAATGGAAGGAAATATATACTCACATCCTTTGGCATTCAATGTATTTCCGGTGTGTGTTTCTTTCAGTTTAACCGTTGCTCCGATGTCGCCTGCAACTAATTCATCAACCTTTTCTCTTATTTGACCAGCAACAGAAAAGAGTTGATTGATTCGTTCTTTTGAACTCCTTGACACATTGACTAAATCATCACCCTCACGAACTTTCCCTGACATGACCTTAAAATATGAAACTTCACCAATATGAGGTTCAATGCTCGTTTTAAATACAAATAAACTTGTCTGTTTCGTACTGTCAGGAGCTACCTCTTTTCCATCCACAGTCACCGGCTTTGGCATATCGTCTACAAAAGGAACTACATTGTTCAAAAATTCCATTAAACGTCGAATACCCATATCGCGACCTGCACTGATGCAAAATAAAGGGAACATATCACGATGAATCAATCCTTTACGAATTCCAAGACGCATTTCGTCTTCACTTAAGGATCCTTGTTCAAAATATTTTTCCATTAATGACTCGTCATTCTCAGCCGCAGCCTCTACCAAAACGTTATGCAACTCTTCGGCTTTTATCTTAAATTCTTCTGGAATATCCAATTCTTCTGGCGTACCGCCTTCAGGTTTCCAACGATACATTTTCATTTTCAGCACATCAATCACGGCATTGAACGAAGTGCCTGCATTGACAGGAAACTGAATCTGGATAATTTTACGGCCAAAACTTTCTTTCAGTTGCTCAACTAATGCATCATATTCAGCCTTTTCGTGATCCAAATGATTGGCAACAAAAATAACAGGTTTCGATATATCCTCAGTATAACGGAAATGATTCTGAGTTTCCACCTCAACGCCATAATGTGTATTCAGCAAAATAAGCGCTGTGTCAGTTACATTTAGCGAAGTAATTACACCACCGATGAAGTCATCAGAACCTGGACAATCTATGATATTCAACTTTTTATTGTTCCACTCCACATGAGTGATCGTTGAAAAAACAGAATACCCATATTCATGCTCCACCGGAAAATAATCGGATACGGTATTTTTATTGTCAACTGAGCCACGCCGTTTAATAATTCCACCCTCATAAAGCATGGCTTCTACAAGAGTGGTTTTCCCGCAGCCTGAACTTCCTAACAGTGAGATGTTCTTAATCTCATTCGATTGATAGACTTTCATAATCTTATTATTTAAGATGAATAATTATAAATCAAGTCAAAATAACGAATCAACACATGTTTTTTTGATTGCCCAATGTAAGAACTATTGATTGAAAACTATTCGTCTTTGATATGTTGTACAACAATGTTTTTAGGCATTATTGCTCGATATCTGACACTATCTCATAGATCATTTTGATTCCAAATAAGAACTCAAAAGTAATAAATCAGGTTGCCAAAAAAAATGAAAACTTGAATTACTTCGAGGAAGAATTTATCAAATAGGCTAAAAAAGGAGTACCTTTGTAACAATTTACACATTTGACTCTTAGAAACATGAACTTTATCATCCTGAATGGCCCAAATCTTAATTTATTGGGCAAAAGAGAACCTGAAGTGTATGGACATCGTTCTTTTGACGATTTCCTCGAAGAATTGAAAAAGAAATACCCAGCGCATTCAATCCGATACTTCCAGTCAAATCACGAAGGCGCTTTAATTGACACATTACATGAATACGGATTTCAAATGGATGGCATTGTATTCAATGCAGGTGCTTACACCCACACATCCATAGCCATAGCCGATGCTATACGTGCCATTCCTGCTCCGGTAATTGAAGTCCACATTTCAAACGTTTTCAAACGCGAATCATTCCGACATCATTCTGTGTTGGCAGAAGCCTGCTTGGGAAGCATCTCAGGGTTTGGTCTTGACTCGTACCGATTAGCCATCGAAGCACTTGTCAACCAACCAAAATAACAAGAAATTCTCTCCGTGTAGTAAAATAAAAGCACTATATATCAATTGAATAAATCTATTTCTTTGTAATTATTTCATTTCTAATTTATATATGACAAAACAAACTAAAATTGTCGCTACAATTTCCGATAAACGATGCGATGAGGATTTTATTCGTGCATTATTTAATGAAGGTATGAATGTTGTTCGTCTCAACACAGCGCATTTAGACGAAGAAGGACTTAATAAAATCGTTGCGAACGTCCGAAAAGTATCCAAATACATTGCCATTCTGATTGACACAAAGGGGCCTGAAATCCGCACGACACGTTCTGAAAATGATATTTTTCTAAAAACAGGCGACAAAATTCGTATTGTCGGCAATCCACAACAAATCACCACAAAAGAATGTATTGCAGTCTCTTATCCCGACTTTGTTCAAGACATGCAGGTGGGTGGTGATATTTTAATTGATGATGGAGAAATAGAATTAAAAGTCATTACCAAAGAAGAAGATGCACTGATATGTGAAGCTCAAAACGATTGCGTGCTAGGAAGTCGCAAAAGTATCAATGTCCCGGGCGTGAGTATCAAATTGCCATCATTAACCGAACGCGATCGTAATAATGTGCTTTATGCCATTGAGCACGACCTTGACTTCATTGCTCACTCTTTTGTAAGAAATAAGCAGGATGTTATTGATATTCAGAGTATCTTAGATGCACATGACAGTCAAATCAAAATCATTGCCAAAATTGAAAACCAAGAAGGCGTTGACAACGTGGACGAGATATTAGAACATGCTTACGGCATCATGGTTGCACGCGGCGATTTGGGCATTGAAGTTGCTCAAGAAAAAATTCCATCCATCCAACGCATGTTAATCAGAAAATGCGTTATGGCAAAAAAACCGGTCATCGTAGCTACGCAGATGCTGAACTCGATGATTGAAAATCCTCGCCCAACACGCGCCGAAGTAACGGATGTTGCTAATGCTATTTTTTCTCGTACCGACGCTGTGATGCTAAGTGGAGAGACTGCTTACGGAAAATATCCCGTTGAAGCCGTTCGTACCATGACAAAGATTGCCGAAGAGGCCGAAAAAAACAAATTATCGGAAAATGATATTCCCGTTTCTTATTCGAAAGATGAAACCGACATCACCGCTTTTTTAGCACATCATGCAGCCGAATCGTCCAAAGAATTAGGAGTAAAAGCAATTATAACAGACACTTATACTGGAAGAACATCCCGTTTTCTGGCTGCTTACCGTGGGCAAAGCCCTGTTTTATCCATCTGCTACGATAAACTTCCAATGCGCCAATTAGCTCTTTCTTATGGAGTTATTCCCATTTACCAAGCATTCAAGGAGGATAGAAGAGAGTATTTTTTTGCCGCACTTCGCCTCTTGCTTCGCAAAGGATGGTTGAAAAGAGACGACTTAGTTTCCTATCTAAGTGGAAGTTTCGGCATCGGGGGTGGAACTACATTCTTAGAAATTAATCATGTGGGAAATATTCTTGCTTTTGATCAAACGTACATGCTGCCTAATTTGAGACAAAAATGACTTTTTGTCGTCGCCATTTAAACCTTCCAGCCAAAATAAGGTCAGACTATAAGAAGTATTCAAAGCACCTTTCTATTCCGAACAAAGAGATGTGACCGATTATAGTTTGTTATTTTACAATTATCACAGATGAAAAAAACAGGTTTTTTAGCAGCCATGCTTTTTATGGCAGTGACATTTATGACCGCACAAACAGGTGGTATTAAAGGATTTATTATTGATGGAGGAACTAATCAACCACTAGAATACGTAAACGTTGTTATTAAAAAAGGAACACCATTAACGCTTGTCAAAGGAGTAGTAAGCGATTCGAAAGGCGGTTTTGTGCTGGATAAACTTGCTGCAGGCACTTATCAAATAGAACTCTCGTTTATTGGATATACAACATATCAAAAACAAGTCACTATTGATGGAAAGATGCTTAACTTGGGGAAATTCACTCTTCAAGTAGATTCAAAAACATTAAAAGAAGTACAAGTTGAAGCTCAAGGGCCTGCAATGAAATTAGACATTGACAAAAAAGTATTTACCGTTAGCCAAAGTATCTCATCAGCAGGAGCATCAGCATCTGAAATGCTACAAAACATTCCATCGGTAAGTGTTGACGTAAATGGGAACGTATCACTTAGGAACAATTCAAATGTTGAAATTTGGATCAATGGGAAGCCTGCAGGGATCACTTCAGACAATGAAGGCGATATTTTGCAAGAAATGCCTGCCGGAAGCATTGAAAAAGTAGAAGTAATTACGAATCCATCTGCAAAATACAGCGCTGAAGGATCTGCGGGAATTATCAATCTTATTCTAAAAGAAAGCGCAAAACCAGGTTATTATGGTAGCGTATCAGGTGGAGTTTCACTCCCTGACCGAGGCAAATTGGGCTACAACTTAGGAGCAAACTTAAACTTCACTTCCTCAAAAGTGGATGCTTATGCAAGTATTGGACGTAGAGATATGAAATTTTCGGGTGGTGGATGGAGTAATCGTTACATCTTAGACCCTGCAACTGGAGATACCTTATCTTCATTAAAGCAAAATTCGACTGCTAACCGTCATTTTCAAGGAACTTTTATACGCGCAGGCATGAATTATCGCGTAAATAAAATGAACTCATTAGGTTTTGATGGATTTATGATGTTTGGCAAAGGTGTCATGTCAAATCTAAACAATAACGAAACATTCGATGCTGCCAATTCATTATTAAGCCAATATTACCGTAATACAGCAACCGGTGGAAACCGAACGATGTATAACATCAACCTGAATTACGAACACAAATTTGATCAAGACGGATCAAATCTAACCAGTTCGTTGAGTTTTTCAAGTCATCCATCGAGCATGGAAAATAATTATTCACAATGGATTATTCCAAATAGTTTGACCTCAACTCAACAACAAACTACTACAGGGAAAAGTCCGGAAGCTGAATTTAAATTAGACTACACTAATCAGTTTACAAAAGACAGTAAATTACAAGCTGGTTTTGATGGTAATTACCGAGAACAATATTCGAATGTCATAGGTTTGACAAATGGGATTCCCGATCCAAGCATTACCAACCTATTTGATTATTATGAAAGAGATTATGCTGCTTACACAACGTATGGCAACAAATGGGGAAAATTCAGCACACAAGTAGGATTAAGGGGCGAATATTCCTACATCAACTTTTCAACAGGGCAACAAAACTACACAATCCATTACATACAACCTTTCCCAAGTGTCTTTTTAGATTATGCCATCGATCAAAATAATGAGTTTCAGTTAAATTATACTCGTCGATTAAATCGACCAAGAGGTCATTCCATCAATCCATTCATCAATATTTCTGACTCCACAAACTGGTCGTTTGGAAATCCAAATTTAGCTCCTGAATATATTAATTCATTTGAACTAAATTACTTGAAATCGTGGACATCACATACATTATCGGCATCATTATTTTACCATTATACAACAAATGGGATACAGTCAGTTCAATGGCTACAAAATGGAATTATGATGAACACTTCCATGAATGGTTCGAAAACAACTGCCGGTGGATTGGAAACCGTTTTAAGAGATAATTTCTTCAGATTCTTCAACTTGACAACAACATTAGACTTATACTATAATAAGTTGTACGCATCACAATTCGTGCAAGATAATCAAATGATCAACATTCCTGCACAAAGTAGTTTTTCATGGAATGCAAAATCAATTGCAAATATCATGTTACCAGCTAATTTATCGGCACAAATCACAGGATCGTACACAGCTCCTTATTACATTTCACAAGGGAAAAATATGGGAAACTATGAAGTTGATTTAGGATTGCGCCAAATGCTGTTGCACAAAAAACTCATCTTAAACTTAAATGTACGCGATCTTCTGAATTCACACCGAAACAAAGTGGAAACCTGGGGGCCAAATTACAAACAGGAATCGCTCAACTATTTTAATGGCCGCATGGTTAGCCTCAATATTTCTTATAACTTTGGGAATGCTACTCCCAAAAGAGGAAAAAAACCGCCTACCACCAACACAAACAACACTAACACCAATAATACAGACAACATGATGGACGGAATGTAAACATTAACCATCTCTAACTAAATCTTTTTTGCATCATTGGAATGTCCGTGATATATTTGCATGCTAAATGCAATCCTATATCATGGACATTCTGTTTTTTTAATCTGCAACGATTTAAATTTTTAACCATGAAATCAAACTTTTTTGCACGTATTTTTATCCCAAAAGAGAAAAAGTTTTATGATCTCTTCGAACAAGACACGGTGAATGTCTGCTCCATTGCAGATGATCTGATTCGCTTAGTAAACGAATCTGATGAAGATAAAAGAAGAGAAATTAAAAACAAGATGCACGATGTGGAACATGCCAACGATCAGCTCACTCACACGGTGATGGAAGAGTTAGGACGGAATTTTATTACACCATTTGATCGGGAAGATATCCACAGTTTAATCTCCTCATTGGATGATGTAACTGATTTTATTTATGTCTCTGCCAAAAGCATGCTGCTCTACAAAATTGATCCCACACATGACATCACTATTCAATCGTTAGCCGAACTTATTAGGCAAGCAACGAAAGAACTTAACCAAGCTGTAAAAGGGCTTCGCGATTTCAAAGGCGTTAAACAAAGTCTGCAAGCGGTTGTGCAGGTAAACAGTATTGAAAACCAAGCAGATGATATTTTATACACCGGTATTGAACATCTCTTTGAACATGAGAAAGATGCCATTGAAATCATGAAAAAAAGAGAATTATATTATCAATTAGAGACCGTAACCGACAAATGCGAAGATGTTTGTGATGTCATTGAAAGTATTCTCATCAAATACGCTTAAGCAATGAGTTTTACATTACTGATCCTTATTATCGTCTTCAGCATACTATTCGATATGATCAATGGATTTCACGATGCTGCAAATTCCATTGCAACAGTGATATCCACGAAAGTGTTGACTCCTTTTCAGGCTGTAGTATGGGCAGCATTTTTCAATTTTTTAGCTTTCTGGGTGTTCAATCTCAAAGTAGCCGACACCGTTTCTAAAACAGTAGATAATGCAACCATTGATCTGGTAGTAATTTTTGCAGGTGTTTTGGCTGGTATTATTTGGAATATACTCACTTGGAGATTAGGAATACCCTCCAGTTCGTCTCACACATTAATGGGAGGATTTGCCGGTGCCGGGATTGCACACGCCATGAGTTTTTCTGTTGTCAATCAAAAAGTCATT
>JAJZHJ010000046.1 GCA_021804525.1 Bacteroidota bacterium
ACATGGCCATGCCACAGCCAATGAAAAACAACGACACTACTGCAGTGAGGTAGTTGGGGAACAGAGCCAGCATGAATGCTCCAAAGAAAGATATTACGAAAGCAGCCACCATGATCTTTTTCTCTTTATATTTCTCCACGAGTATGCCGGCAGGGATTGAAACAATGCCATAAGCAATAAAAAAAGCAAAGGGCAGAACGGCTACCAATGTGAGATTCAACTTAAACCCCTTGATGATATCAGGAACCAGCGGCCCGATGATATTGGTCAGGAAAGAGATCACGAAGAAGGTCAACATGATCAACGCAACGACGTAATAGTTTATTTTTGTTTGCTTTGTGTGTGTCATCTGACTATATTTTATTGATTTATAAGGATTGAAAAGTGATGGCTATTGTATGAGCTTCATTCAACAATTCATTATTCCACATTCCATCCACCCACAGTCACCTGTACAGCATCTCCATGCAGATCGGATGAATGACAATGTCCTGAAACAGTTCTTTCTTCACCTGGCAATAACGTGAAATAATTGTCACCCCAAAACACGGGCACTACCGAGGCATTACTTTCTTTGTTTTTTAGATCAAGATAGACCATAAAGGCGAGATGTGTTGACGGATTTTTCAGTTTCACTTGAACGTATGTATCATTACCTTTTATTGATACCGACACGTTCTTTTCTAATTTCACAGCAGGTAATTGTTGCAACATCGTGAGATTGGCATACTGCGACTGGGGAGTAATGTACCAGTTACTTTTTGCCTCATCTAGTTCATCTTTTATCGTTGAAAGCACATAAAAGTTAGTGCTTACTAATTGATGAAGCTTATTGTGCAACCGAAGATTCAGAAACCATGTTTTACTGACATTGAGATTGGAGGGCAAGGTAACCGCTTGCTTCGTTGTTTGGGCAGGCAGGGAATGCAACGAAATAGTTTGATGAAATACCGGTTTCATATTGAAATCAAACACGCTTACATCAGCTGAAAGATCAGTTGCTTTTTCGGCAGTATTATTCATGACAACCACACTGTTATTGCCATAATTATACGAAACATGAAGCGGCTCATTAGCCACACGTGCACCATAAAAAGCTCCAGTAGGCATCAGGTAATAATCATATAATTGCCACCACAGTTTAGGCCATGATGCGTTATACATCCACTGAATGATGCCGGTTGCCTTGAAACGGTTTGTTTCAAAGGCTTCATACATAGCTCTCATACCTTCGTAATTGAGGTATTGAGCCTTTCTCAGATAGTCGGTCAGGTTGTTCGGAGATCCCAGTCTGTTGTCCATGGCACGGTTATAGGCTGTCAGATTATGAAACGCCCCTCTTGCTGCATGATACATCCAAGCGCTCCCGATAGGCCAGATTGAATCGTTAGGGATCATCTTCTGCAAACTTTCCAATACAGGTATCTCAGGGCCGGGACCTGTTTCGGTATTAAATCCAAAAGCTCCACCATAAAGCGTATCGACATACCAATAACTTGGTGGTACATAATCATAAGGACCACGCATTTTCACCGCTGTTGGCCCGGTAAGAACACTGGTATGTTCTGCCGCAGAAGCCACAGAAGGACGAGTAGGGTCATCCTGCCGCAAGACGTTCAAATATCGCTTCTCCAGTTCAGGTCTGGGCCATTTGTCACTCCCATAAAGCCAAAGGAAAATGCTTGGATGATTTCTTAGCCAGATAATCTGATCATGCCACGATTCGGCAGCTATATCATTCTGTTCAGGGGTAATAATCGCGCTATATTTATCGTCTTTGACCTTCATTAGATTTGACCATTCCCACTGACAACTGAAGCCGGCCATGATCAAGATTCCTTTTTCATCACATAGATCATAAATATGCTGATTATGACCCCAAAAACCCTCCATACGAATGGCATTCAAGTTCATGTGAACCGCGTAATCAATACCGGCACGTTCATACTCAGGTGTTGCATTCAGTAACATTGGATCTGTCCAACCGCCTCCTTTAATGAGTATTTTCTTCCCATTGAGTCTGAACCCTCTATATCCTTCCTTTGTAATATAATCCGATACAGAACGCACACCAAAGCGAATATGTTCTTTATCAGAAAGCTCATTTCCGACGTAGAACCGGAGATGTAAGTCGTACAGATTGGGCTTACCTAACGTATGTACCCACCAGAGTTTAGGATGATCCATTTTTAATTGAGCAAATTGAGATGGCGTAAATACCATCTCTCTGCTTGCATTTGGCGGTAATGCAACATGCTGTGAAAAGGAGATATGTTCACCGATCATTCCTTTCAGTTCCCCCTCGACCGGTTTATCGGTATGATTCCGCAAAAGAGCACTGATAGTTATCTCGGCATGATTGAGCGTAACCGTATCCACTTTTGTCTGCACAAATGGTTGATCAATCGATACCGGTCCTGAGAATAGCAGTTCTACATCTCGCCATATTCCCATGTTATGATCAGCAGGCTGAGGATTCCAATCCACAAAGCCGACACTCAATTCTCCTGCTTTTTCCCTCGTTACTTCCAGCGCAAGCACATTGTTGACTTTTTTTAGATATGGAGTGACGTTCAGCACAAATTGTCTAAAACTTCCTTGTAGCGTATCCGAAGAGGCGATCTTCTTCCCGTTTAACCATACATCGGCACGGTAGTTAATGCCATTGAAACGCAGACGATAAACTTGACCTGAGGATATATTCGAAACATTAAACGTGGTACGATACCACCAGGGAATATTAAACAAGCTGTCAGGAATCTTTTCAAGGTTGCGGTCAAAGAAAATATTCTTATAGATACTGTCGGCTACCAGCGAACCTAAAACCGTGCCAGGAACTGTGGCTTCATGCCAGTTTTTAGTTGAAAAATTCGTATCGGATATCTCCTGACCATTGGCTGTAACCTTTGCGGAAGATTGTATCTGCCAGTTATTTTTTAATGCCTGGTTTTGAACTGCCCATTGACCAGCGCATTTGGAGGCTATCGAAAGCATAATCACCAAAAGAAGGAATCCGGTTCTGTTAAATAATTGTTTCATGATAAATAAATTATGGTTCTTAAGTTTTGTGCATTCAATATGTCGTGATCCGCAAGTAAGGATTCAATGACCAAACGTTATTTTGTAAATTTCCCCTTCCACTAATGAGAAGTAAATAGCACTTGCTGTTTTGTCTATCGTAAATTGATTGACTTCAGAATTACCGCAATGAGCATGCCACAATACCTTATGGCTTCGGGCATCAATAGCAACCACTACTCCATGACGCGAGCCAAGATAAACTACTCCCCTATATTCAATAATCGGGCATGGTGCATGTTCGTATCCTAATCCTGCGTCAATTACCCAAAGAGGCTGAAAGGTTGGTGTTTCAGAAGAGACTGCCAATAGTCTCCCATCCATCAATTTGGCAAAGATAGTCTTTCCATTTTGCGAAACTCCTTGCGATTCGCGTACTGGAAGTGCGTTGCTGCGCCACAAAGTGCTGCCATTCACAAAAGAAATACTTGTCATGTAACGATCTGGGGCAACGATGACTACGTGATTGTTGTTGATGATCGGCACACAATTTGCGGGAGAATAAAGCTCTTGTGTTTTTCCATCATTCCATTTCCAAATCAATTTGCCGTTGCGATTGTTCAAACAATACAAATAACCGTCCCAAGCACCAAACACAACTTTATCGTCAGCTATTGCGGGACGTGCCTGACAATAACTATTCAACCCAGAGAAACACCAATCGACAGCCCCCGTTGCGATATCTATTTTATAAAACTTCTTATAACCACCCTGATACCATTTTCCCCGCACCACCACTCCATCAGCCACGAAAGGAACATTACCAGGTACCTGCCAAAGTTTCGTACCATGCAGTGTTGAAAAAGCATACAAGGTGTCATTCGTTGCCGGAACAAGCAATTTGTTATCTGCATAGACAGGTGTAGAATAGAGTGATATGCCCGTAAGGTAGGTCCACGTTGCTTGGCCATCCTTTTTTGCAATTGCTTTTATCTCACCCAATGAATTTCCAAAATAGAATGACTTTTTATCGAGTGCCACTCCGGTAAATATAGAAGCCGTATCCCGATAAACAAGTGATAGTCGCACCCCATGGGGAAAAGAAGCTATGGAATCATGTGCCCACTTTGGAGCAATCGTATCGTTGTTATTCAAGGCAAACGCATAACGACGACGCTGTATCCCTCCAACCAATTTTTCGTTGACAAAAACAGAATCGTTAGTGAGACGCACAAATGAATAACCTGCAACACTATCGCCGGACAGAAATGTAGAACGCACCATAATATCATGAAAACGACCAAACAACATATTTTTGTATTGATGCCCATGTCCACAAAAAGCAACAGATGTATGGTGTTTTTTTAGCATAGAAACAACCTCGGGGCCATTGCCCAAATCATCCACCGTGAAAGGATAATGACAGAAGGAAACAATCTTTACACCTGGTGGAACGTGTGTGAGAGTTCTGTCTATCCAACGTATATCTTCCTGTTTCACAATGCCATCACCCATTTTCATATATGGACCGGTATCGAATCCAATAAAAAAGAATTGATTATATCGAAATGCAACCCGATCTTTACCAAACAGTTTGAAATATTCTTTGACGGCACTTTCCGACCATGTTGTTTCATGATTTCCTGGGAGGACATAATAAGGCATGGTAAAACGCTCAAACATGCGCTTAACATTCAGCAATTCCGCATTGCTACCTTGATTGGTCAAATCACCTGTAATGATGACAAAAGGCACTTTTGACGCATTGATTTCATGAATGATTCTTGCCAAAGCACGTTCGTTGGCATTACCCGGACTCACGTGGAGATCGGTCAATAATGCAAATTCCGTTTGAGCCTTAAAGGGACAAACCAACAACAAGCAGCAATAAAGCAGGAGAATCTTTTTATTCATCTTTTTATTCAATCCGTAAATCCTGAATCACCATCATGGGATTCGCAGTTGGCGCGTCAATCACAATACGCACCGCTTTGACAGAGTGAGTTGGCGAAATAGAAGCCTTCCCATCTTTATAAGCAGCGGCATATTCAAAATGAACGCCATCATACGAAACTTCTAAATGACCATGATCAATGGGAAACAAAGTCAACATAGGCATTCCTGTCACCGACGTAATCGACTTGCAAACCAAAGGAGAAGCAAAAACAAACGTCAAAGCATCACCGGCTTTGGCATTCGGACGGCAGGAAACCGTCGTGCTGAAATTGTAATCAGTCAAAGGCAATGCGTTGTGATTCGTCAATGGCATATTAACGATTACACCAGTTGTAGGCGTCAGATATGGCACCCGTTGCATCTGCACCGTACCCGATGTTGCCTTTGTTCCTTTCAACTCAGCACGAAGTGAATAGACTTTGGTAGCGTCATAAGCAGGCGCTATTAGCCGATAATGCCAATTCCCGTTGGTAACATTTTGCAAAAGCGCAGACGCAACCTCATACCCATTTTCCAACAAATCGACGCGACCAACGGAAAGTGCATCTATAACCGAATCGGGCGTTAACGTAACATCCCAACTGCCTTCTTGGTTAAAGACAGGAGTGAGATTCCATGTTTTCAGGTTCCATGTTGCCTGATTTTGTATCGTCCAAGTTCCCACAGGAATCCGAACAGGTGAAATGGCAATGCTCGCCAATGATGGAGTATAAAAGGTTCTGAATTTCAAAGAATCAGGCGAATTTGTCGGAATTGAATCCTTATAAACGGGGGACTGCAACGTTGGTAAACTGCCATCTTTTGTATATCGCACCTCAGCACCTGCAAAAGGAAGTGAAACAGAAACAAATCCTGATCGATAAAAGGCTTTGGGAGGTGGCACACGAAAAGCGATATTCATATACTCCATGCGCTGAAAGTGCGTTCGCGTCAAACGTGTATAAAAATCATCCCAATTGCGATCAGACTGAGGAGTCCAAGCCACTTCAGCCAATGCTGCAATGCGCGGATAGGATTGATATTCCATAAAACGAGCCGGTTTATTCAACAATTCAGACCATAAAGCACCTTGCACCCCTTTTATATAACGAAACGAATCATCCGGGAAAAGGTTATTTTCCAACGGATTGAATGAATAGACCTTTTTTAGCGGGACAATTCCTGCCCAGTTATGTCCCCGATCGTTGATTGACTGTGCCATATCGAAATAGAAATAGCTTCCCATTATCAACACTGTCGGATAATGTTTTGTTGCAGCTTCAGCGGCTTTTGCCGTCGAATGCCAAGCATATACTGTGGTTGTCGTGTCAAGCGAACCACCGTCCATGATTTCATCCCAACCAGCCATTTGTTTTCCTAATGAATGCAGAATTCCTCCCAATCGATGAATAAAATAATGTTGCAACTCGACCGCATTTGTAAAATGTTCTTTCAGCATTAATGCCTTGCAGCGGGAACAATGATCCCAGAAATAAGGATTGACCTCGTCACCGCCGATATGGATATATTTTGATGGAAATAAACCGGCAATTTCTTTGAATATCACTGCCAACATTTTATAGTTCTGTTCATTGCCGACACACCACACATTCGGGTCGTGCCAATCCCAATTGGCGGCAGAAAGAGATGCTTTGCGCAAAGCCGAGCTATCCAATTTGCATAATATCTGAGGATAAGCGACTGCAACGGCCCTACTATGACCAGGAATGTCAATCTCGGGAATTATTTCCACGTTCCGTAGCGCAGCGTAGCGTACCACAGCTTTTATTTCTTTTTGTGTATAAAAACCACCATATCGTTTATCTCCCGATCCATAAGCCGGAGGCAACAGCTCATGAGGCCCTCGCCATGCACCGATAGATGTCAATCTTGGATAATGTTTTATTTCGATGCGCCAACCCTGATCATCCGACAGATGCCAATGGAATCGATTTATTTTGTGCATGGACAACCAATCGATATATTTTTCTACGATTGGCACAGCAAAAAATTGACGAGACACGTCAAGCATCATTCCGCGATACCGAAAACGGGGATAATCACTGATTTGCACATCCGGCATCTGCCAAGTTACTCCATGAACCAACGTATCGGCATAAACCTGTGGAGGCAACAGTTGCAACAAGGTTTGAATTCCGTTGAACAAACCACCACGATCTTTACCAACAATCGTAGCTCCTTGTCTATTGACAGTTAATGTATAACCTTCTTCTGGCAGTTGCAACAAAGAATTTACTATCAATATAATTCCGTTTGAAACATGCATATTAGATGAAATTCGGCATGGAAATCCGGTTGAATGATGCAATTTCTGGCTCAGATATCTTGCTAAATCCCGATATGCATGATTCGAAGCAATAACGGTTGATGGCGTAAAATTAAATTGGCCCTGTTCTATTTGCACATGAACCGGTTTTGGAATTAAATCGAGGTTCGCTTGGGCTGTCAATGATCCCACCAAAAGCCAACTTCCTATTAGAAATAACATCTTTTTCATGGTATATTTTATTGATATATAATTTATTACGTGCTCTACTTTTCAGAGTAAAGCAAATACGGTTTACGTTCTTTCTTAAACTTCTCATCATCGCTTTTCCAGCGCGCTTTGATCTCAGAAGCACTTTTACCGGCTTCAATCATTTGACGCACATAGTCAACTCCAATCAGTTTTTCAAAGAAAGAAGAAAAGAAGGCATCGCCTATGTGTAAATTGTGATAAGCTGCAATAAGGTATGACAAATCAATGCCTTTTTTAAATAAATCAGCGTTAGGTGGTGAAACCTGCAGGTTGGTTCCGAAACAACGTTGATTCAATAGAGGTGGATTTTTTGCACCAGTCATGCTGCGTGGTGTGAATGAATAGGAATAACCTGTCATTTTGGGATTTCCAAACTGCTGAAAAGGAGCATCGGTGCCTCTTCCAACACTTACCGGAGTTGCTTCGAAATAACAAAGCGAAGGATAAAGATAGACCGACCGCATATTGGGCAAATTGGGCGATGGTTTTACAGGTAACTGATAATGCATGGCATGTGTATAATGCAAGCATGGAATAACCGTCAAATCACATTGTACTCTGTTGGGAAGCCATTTTTCACCATTCACCATTCGTGCTAATTCCCCAAGTGTCATCCCGTGCACCACCGGAACGGGAACAGATCCAACACCGGACTTGTACTTCATATCCAAAATTGGTCCATCGACAT
>JAJZHJ010000047.1 GCA_021804525.1 Bacteroidota bacterium
GTATAACTATTTGGAAGAGTGGATTAATCTATTGGTTTCATTTGTGAAATAGATCGGATAATACATAATTTTGATTTTATGTTTAATGTTATGCTTATTTTGTCAATAGAATTGATGATTCCCGTCTAAAAAGACTTTTCGACGCCAGTAAAGCCATATTATATACGAATTGCATATTTGGATATATAGGCTGGTGTTTTTTAGGGGGTGAGATCTCTAATTTCACTATTTATATTGTCGCGTATGTAGATTTAAACGTATGTAATCAAACAAAATGAGTTTCCACCAAATCTATGTAATGTTAGTCTTGCTTTTGTTCTTTGATCAATTTGGATACAAAAGTATACTATTATCTTCGATATAAAAAGCATTTTGGTAATAATAATAGATAAATAAGTTACATTTAGGTATGATTTTCGACTAACATCGACATAAATGTTGCTAAAATGCCACATTAGCTAACAAATAAATTATGTCTACTTTAAACTTAGGAACGAAACAGTTTACGTGTTAAATTAATGTTACGTTATGATTGTTTCCGTTGATATCGACATGCAAAAATGAAAAATGGCTATCTCAAAGAAAATTGTCAGCTGAAATTTGTAGTTATAGTTTATCGAAGGCTGTCAATAAGATAATCCTTCGGATGCGATGTCTCTAATACATCATAAAAAAGCCAACTAAAACCAGCTAACTGATCTTTGTAACCTACTAGAATAGTCAATTCTATTCAACCGTGCAATTAGCGAATGTGAATTTTGAGAGTTAAAAAAACGGGGAAAATAGGATAATGAAATAATTGTTGGCGGGAGGCGTTTCTTTTCGTGTAGTGTGCGGAAAGTTTTTCTTCAAATCAATAATATGCCTCCAAAGAGGTATGATTCATCGTCATAAGATACAACTGAAACAAAAAAGCTAAGGGCGTCCGGAGACTCCCTTAGTGAGATTAAATGATTCCTTTGAGTTAGCAGTGAAAGCTCAAAATACAATCACGACAATTGCCAAAGAAACCTATATTTCGCAGAATAAACGTTTCTCTCTTTTATGAATAGCTATTCCTTCATATACAATGATTCATCTCCACTTTCTTTTGTGCGGATACGGTAGGATTCTTCAATGGGTGATACAAATATCTTTCCATCTCCCACTTCGCCGGTATATGCTTTTTCCAAAAGACAATCTACAGTTTTTTTTAAATTTATGTCGCGAACCACAATAGACAAAGTCAATCGAGAAATAAAATCAGTATCAGAGGATCCGCGAAATACGTTTTTTCTTTTTCTTTCATTCCCTACTCCAAAAGTTTCGGTATAAGTAAAGAAATCAATATCAATGTCATGTAGTGCTGCTTTAACTTCTTCAAATTTAGCACGCCTTATAATTGCTTCTATTTTTTTCATAATAAATAATAATTTATTTTAGTGTGACTCTATATTGGATTCCAAAAATAATTCTTTTGAATGATAGTGTTAGCGCTATTATGAAAATAAAATGATATTAAACAGGAGTTTTTGCAACTCCTGTTTAAAAATCGATTCTATATTGTTTAGTTAGAGTAAGCTTCAGCTCCATGCTCCCACATATCTAGACCTCCAGGGCCGGTTTCGCCTTCCGGTTCAACGCGCAATTTATATGGATAAGGTAATTTACTTACTACATACATTACGAGAAATGAAATCGCTAATGTTGCAACAGTAATGGTGAAACTGCCTATTGCTTGAGCTTTAAGAACATCAAAACCACCACCATAGAATAATCCTGTGACAGGAGCTGTATTATCGGGGCCAAAAGGGCCAGTAAAGCCAAATTGTCCACTTGCAAAAAGCCCGAGGGATAAAGTTCCCCAAATTCCAGCCAAACCGTGAACGGATACTGCACCAACCGGATCATCAATACGAAGATATTCCATTAGGTAAACTCCACCAAATACCACAAGTCCTGCAACAAGCCCAATCATTACTGAACCGAAAGGCGAAACCCAGTAACATGGTGCAGTGATAGCTACCAGACCGGCTAACATCCCGTTCAATGCAAAGCCTGTATCAAATTTCCCCTTGAAAGGGCCAATCCAAAGAGCAGCTAACATGGCGGCTAATGAACCTGTGCAGGCGGCAATAGTAGTATTGGCTGCAATACGTCCGATTCCTTCATAATCCATACCAGAGAGTGTACTTCCAGGGTTAAATCCGTACCAACCAAACCAAAGTAAAAATGCTCCGATAGTAGCCAACGGTAAACTGTGAGCTGCAGGCAATCCTCCTCGTTTTTTGTCGTCACGTAAGAAGACACGACCAATACGTGGCCCTAAAACTATTGCACCTGCTAATGAAACCATACCGCCAATTGTATGTACTACGGTTGATCCGGCAAAGTCACGGAATCCTTGACCTAAAGAAGGTAGAAAATGTCCAGGTGTTCCCATTAATGCTAAGAATCCATCAGGCCCCCATGCCCAGTGACCAATAATTGGATAAATAATCGCAGTTACAAAAACACTGTAAATAATATCACCACGGAAGCTTGTACGTCCAATCATAGCACCAGAAGTGATAGTTGAAGCGGTATCAGCAAAAGCGAATTGGAAAATCCAGTGTGCCAATAAAGCTACCCCCGTTGTACCATAAGTTGCCGGAGCATTTTGTAGAAAGAAATATTGTTGCCCAATGAATCCGTTACCTGCTCCAAACATAAAAGCGTAACCGATAGCCCAAAATGAAATACCACAAATAGCTGTATCAAGTACGCATTCGATTAATATATTTACGGTTTCACGTTTTCTGGCAAATCCGGCTTCAAGCATTACGAACCCGGCTTGCATTCCGAAAACCAAAAATGCAGCTACTAATGTCCAAATCGTATTTATTGAATTAATTACTGCTGTTTCGTGAACGGTATAAGTATCCGCAGCATAGACAGGAGTTCCTGTAATTAAACTTGGAAGTATAATCATGGCCGCTATTACGGCTACCAAGCCTAACATCTTTCCCGCAATAATTGCTGCGAAAAGTTTCCAATCTTTGGGCTTAGAAATGTTTTCTATAATTCTAGAAAAATAATCGACCCTTCCTGTATTTCTTAATTTGCTATCCATAATAAGAATATTTTAATTAATATATTTGACGTATAATTTACAATGTAATTCCTGCCACAAAGAAGGCCTTTCCCAACTGTGGGTTGCATCCAAGAATGCCGTACACGGGGAGTGAAAACGTGTCAGTCACCTTCATGATTTTGGTTGCTCTCAATCCGATATTGATCACAGCAAAATTTGAATTGCCATATATCATCGGGCTATCTACTAAAGAGGCACCCATAAAAGCCTTTACCATTGACGACAGGGGGTATCCCAACTCCAAGTAGGAAGAATAAGCGTTATTTCCGCTAGCATTTTTATCGTCACCATAAAACATCGTGTTCACTGACACGCTCAACGGAAAAGCTTGTGCTCCCGCATAAGCTAAGGTTGCTTCATAAATATGGTCCGTGCCATGTGATTGATAATTGAAATAATTGTGATTGTTATTCCAATTGTAATCTGTTATCATGATAGAAAAATCTTTTGACATAGCTAGCGTGGCACAAAGGTCTACTTCTTTCACTTGTCCCGAGAAAGCCGACGACCCCCATGCTCCAATTGAGAATATCCCGTTTGTATAAGTGACACAAGGCTGGATATTGGGTGAGCCGCCTTTGCTGCCTTCCTGAGGAATACCACGCCAGATATATGAACTTACTAAATCGGCGCTTACCGTGAAAGTCCCGCTTTTGCTCGTTTGCGCTTGTACTGCTGGAACAGCTAACGTTGCAAACAACATGCCTCCAAAAATGGTGGCTAAAATTACATTCTTTGTTTTCATCTTCATTTTTTCTTTAAGTGATTACTTGAAAATCTCACATGCACACATTTTTCAATGTCTCCGGAAACACGAAAATGTTTTCTTGTTGTTAAAACTGATACTTTCGATTGAATAAGAGTCGATCAATCGTAAACTACACACATACTCTTCTACCTTCAAAAAAACTACAATCTTTTCTTTTTTTGTCATGACATTTCTCTTTGGACAATCATCCATCTTTTTGTCCTTTTGCTTATCGTCTCCCTTTCTCTTTCTTGAATGATGCGACAAATGTATATATTATTTTTAGATACCCCATCATTTATGATGTTAAAAATCAAAATAACGCATTATTTTGATCGAATACCCCCTATTTTTATGTGCATAATGCAATTAAAATGATGTTTTTCGTGACACAACTACATTTTGATGATTATCTCATTACAATTGCAATTGGTCATTTCCGAGTTAAGAAATAGAATGTACTTATGGTATCTTCCGAAAACATTTTTATTACGAAAAGGCCATTATAGAAGTGGTAGAATCTTAAGAAAAAAGAGCGAAGGAAGAGAAAAATCAAGAAAAAGCGGTACCTTTGAATCATTAATTCGTGTGATGAAACGAAAAAATCATACTGCAGCACACAAAAGTTTAATTCCAGACAAAGCTGACATTTTTATGTCACTCACGCTTTCGGATACTCAATAAATATCTATAACATCGTTAAAATCAAACAAAAATGAAACAAACTGATGTATTAATCATTGGTGGAAGTGCAGCTGGAATGGTGGCTGCCGTAACAGGAAAATTCAGTTGGCCTGAAAAGAAATTCATCTTAGTCAAGAAACAAAAAGAGATGATGGTTCCATGTGGCATCCCCTATATTTTCGGGACACTCGAAGGTAGTGCACAAAATATCATGCCAGTTGATCCGATGCTCGCAAAGAGCGGTGTTGAATCCATCGTGGGTGAGGTAACTGCCATTGATACCAAAAACAAAACTGCCTCGTTGGCTGATGGAGAAACCATTCAATATGTCAAATTAGTTATTGCAACAGGGTCAATGCCGGTCATGCCTCGTTGGTTAAAAGGGGGCGAAAAGAAAAATGTGTTCGTTATCCCGAAAGACAAAGTCTATTTGGACAACATGCTCCAAACAATCAATCAATGTAAGAAAATAGTGGTCATTGGAGCAGGGTTTATTGGAGTGGAATTTTCCGACGAACTCAATAAACGTGGTCATCAGGTAACGTTAGTCGAGAAATTACCTAATATTCTGGGAGCTGCTTTCGATGTCGAACTTTCTGACAAAATTCACGCCTTACTCAGTGAGCGTGGGGTCAACGTGATTACAGGGAATGGCATTCGTCAGGTTGTCGGACAAGATCGTGTGGAAGGTGTGGAATTAGAAAAAGGCGAAACCATCGAAGCCGATGCCGTCATTCTTTCAATGGGCTATAAGCCAAACACAGAATTAGCCAAAAATTCGGGTATTTACATTGACGAAGACAACTTCATAGCAGTGGACGAGTACATGCGCACCCACGAATCGGATATTTTTGCAATAGGCGATTGTGCCCAGAAGCGTGATTTTATTACGCGAAAACGTGTTTCCACCATGTTGGCATCAACAGCCTGTGCTGAAGCGCGTATTGCAGGGATGAATCTATATAATCTTAATGTGGTAAAAACCTTTAGCGGAACCATCGCCATCTATTCAACGGCCATTGGTGGAACTGGCTTTGGAACGGCTGGTGTCACGGAGGCGCGGGCACGAGAAGAAGGTATCGAAACCTTAACCGGACTCTTTGAAGGGGTAGATCGGCATCCTGGTAATCTGCCGGATGCCCACAAACAAACTGTTAAACTGATCTCGGCTGCTCAATCTGGCGTCATCATTGGTGGCGAAGTGATTGGTGGTCTCAGTGCCGGCGAATTGACGAATGTCATTGGGTTGGCAATTGAAACTAGAATAACAGTCAACTCATTGCTCACTTCTCAAATTGGAACCCATCCTTGTTTAACCGCTTCTCCGGCAGCTTATCCTTTGATTAAAGCCGCTGAAATTATTGCCGGTAAAATGCGTGATAGTTAACACGACTTGCTCGTGACAACTCATTGAAAACAAACGCCGCTTATGCATGTCTTTTGATAAATGCAAGCGGCGTTATCTTTATTGATTACTTATTCTGTAACCCTATTGGACACGACATAAGAAAATTCACTATCCACCGCCAAAAGTCAATTGACTACGATTCCTTTCAATTCTTTCTGTGCCCTTTTATAATCTTCAGGCACACCGATGTCAATAAAGTAGGCGTCTTCCACGTAACCTCCGATGGTGTCATAACGAATCTCTTTTTCTAAGAAATCCTTTTCAAACGAAAACTTCTCAGGAAAGTGGTTCAATACATCCCGTTGAAGCAAATACACGCCTCCATTGATCAGTCCGTCAGTACAAAATTGTTTTTCACGAAAAGCTGTGATGCGATGACTTTTCATTTCAACACTCCCGTATCTATCGAAATCACACAACGGTTTCAAAGCTAATGTTGCCTTAAACTCTCTACTTTGATGGATGTGAAGTAGTTTTTCTAACTGAATAGGGAAAAATGTGTCTCCATTCACCACAAAAACAGAGGATTCAGATGTTTGTTGCAAAGCCAACTTGATGCCACCGCCTGTACCTAAAGGTTCCTTTTCGACCACCGTCGTAATGTGCAAAGAACTTTGATACCCCAACAGCCATTCTTCTACTAATTCGTGTTTATATCCTAAAGATAACACTACATGCTGCATCCCTTGTTGTATCAGGTAAGATAACAAATATTCCAGAAATGGATTGTTCCCAATGGTAGCCAGACATTTAGGGCGATCGTTCACCACGCTTTGCAGTCGCGTGCCAAATCCTCCGGCTAAAATAATACATTCCGTCATATCAAAACAATGTTTCTTCGACCAATTGGCAGATAATATGCCCCAAGGTAATATGTGCCTCCTGAATGCGTGGAGTGTCGTTGCTTGGTACGCCAATCCATAAATCGGAAAGTGATTCCATCTTTCCTCCACCCGCTCCGGTTAACCCAATAGTCATGACTCCTTTGCTGCGACACACCTCAAAGGCACGCACGATATTCGTTGAATTCCCAGAGGTCGAGAGGCCGATGAGCATATCTTTCGACGAAAACGAACCTGCAATCCGCGCATAAACTTCGTCATAGCCATAATCGTTGGCCACCGCTGTGATATATGAACTGTTGGTATGCAATGCTTCTGAAGGAAGCACTGCCCTGTCTTTGTAAAAGCGTCCCGAAAATTCAGCCGCCAAATGTTGTGCGTCGGCAGCGCTACCTCCGTTCCCGCAAAAATAGACTCGTCCGCCTTGCTGAAAACTTTGCATGATGGCTTCAGCCGCCTTGCGGATGATCTCTACCATTTGTACGTCGTTAGCAATGGTTTGCTTCACCTCCGCTGATGCATGAAGAATGGTTTGTATTTGATTGTTTGTCATAAAGTCATAATTAAAGCTAAAGAAGTTAAGATCAAAGGAATTGGTCAATTTAATGATTTGGGAATAGGGATGTTGTAATAGATAGATTTCATTATCTCATTATTAATAATCAACTGTCAACTCATTTTTCAAATACTCCACGTATAAAGGCCTTCTTCCACAAATGAATACCGGACAATGTGTCCCTCAAATTTGCTCAACACCTTTTCTACTTCATATTTTGCTGTGTCGGGGCAGTAAAACATCATAAACCCTCCACCACCGGCACCGGAGATCTTACCTCCCAATGCTCCGGCATGTTTAGCTTTCTGATAAATCTCCTCCATGTGTGGAGTACTAATACCACTAGCCATCTGGCGTTTATGATTAAATCCATCATCAAGAATGTGCCCGATATCATGAATCTTGCCTGTCAGCAATGCATTTTTCATATCAGTGGCTTGCTGCTTCAAGCGATGCATGGCCTCAATCGAAACTTCATTTTGATTGCGCACATTTTTCTGCTGCTCTTCGATAATGGTCGAAGAATATCGGCTCTGAGCTGTGTAATAAAGCAATAGATTGTGTTCCAGTTCACGCAAATATTTATGCCCGATACGTAACGGATTGACAATCACTTTATCGTCGGCAAAAAACTCCATGTAGTTCACGCCTCCAAAAGTAGCTGCATACTGATCTTGTTTCCCACCAGCCATGCCTAAATCAACACGCTCGATATCATAAGCATAACGCGCTATTTCATAACTCCCGAGAGGTAGCTTCAACCATTCAACAAAAGCTCCGATAATAGCAACAGCCAACGTAGAAGAAGTGCCAA
>JAJZHJ010000048.1 GCA_021804525.1 Bacteroidota bacterium
CGCAACATTACCCGTGCTTCGCTCGAAGCATTGGCAATGATTAAAGAGGTATTGGATCAAGGGGATATAATTTCTTCCAGAAGGTAAGGAAGATCAGACGTTAGGGGAAGTGGAATCGGTTACCCCAAAATTCTCTGAAGAGGACTTTTAAACATCAAGTGAGTTATGCTTGATTAGCTTGCACCAATGTGTATAAACGAGCTTGTAACCTATTTCCATACAAATAGGTGAATCTTTTTCGACTGACCCTATGTAAAAAGTGAAGTATCAAGAAACAACCTGTAGAAAATAAAACAGCCTTGCGAAAGAATCTTTCACAAGGCTGTTTTTGATTAAAGCGGAGAGGATGAGATTCGAACTCATGGTACCCTTTTGGGGTACACACGCTTTCCAGGCGTGCCTCTTCAACCACTCGAGCACCTCTCCTTTGAATTGGATTGCAAAGTTAAGAAAAAATGGTTGATTACAAAGAGTGAGCGTGAAAAAAGTAGTCGGTTGAAATTTGGAAGCTACAAGAAGATGCGAAGTTAAAGAAGTTACGTCTGCTCCATTTATTACAGAATGCTCTTGACAAGATATACAAGAGAGATATGTAATTCCAAACATCCTGTATCACAACCCAAATAGTTGCCGTGCATTGCGGGAGGTGACTTCCCCTATTTCTCCAAGAGTGATGTGGTATATTTCGCTTAGTTTCTGTGCAACGAGTATCATGTAGCTGCTTTCGTTTCGTTTGCCGCGATAGGGAACAGGCGACAAGTAGGGGGAGTCAGTTTCGAGCACTAAGCGGTCGAGTGAAACGGATGACAATACCGTGGATAAAGTAGAGTTCTTGAATGTTACCACGCCATTGATTCCCAAATAGAAGTTTTCTAAAGCGACGATGCGTTGTGCTTCATCAAGGGTGCCTCCGAAACTATGAAAGACACCTCTCAATTCGGGGCAATTAAACTTTTCGACTGATGCAATCACCTCTTCAAAAGCATTGCGTTGATGAATGATGACCGGCAACCGGTAATCAACAGCCCATTGTAATTGTTGCTCAAAAGCAATGATTTGTTCTTCGCGGAAAGTAGTATCCCAATATAGATCGATGCCCACTTCTCCAATGGCACAGTAGGAACGGTGATTCAATTCCTCCTTAACCCACGCTAATTCTTTTGTATAGTCATTATGTATACAGGTAGGATGGATACCTATTGCAGGATGAAAATAAGCCGGATCAGTTTTTTCGAGGCATAAGAGTTGAGCTATAGTCGATTGATCCACATTTGGTAGAACGATATGCGTTATTCCAGCAGCTTTTGCCCGCAAGATTACTTCCGAACGATCTTCATCAAATTCGGGTAAGTAGATATGCGAATGTGTATCGATGAAGCTCATTTATTCCCATTCAATCGTTGCCGGTGGTTTGGAACTAATGTCATATACCACCCGATTGATGCCACGCACTTTGTTAATGATATCATTGGATACTTGTGCCAAAAAATCATACGGAAGGTGTACCCAGTCTGCCGTCATACCGTCGGTTGAATGAACGGCTCTCAATGCAACGGTATTCTCGTAGGTACGTTCGTCACCCATTACGCCGACTGATTTCACAGGTAACAGAATGGCACCTGCTTGCCAGATAGAATCATACAAACCCGCTTCATGCATGGAATCTATGAAAATGGCATCAGCTTCCTGCAAAATACGTACACGTTCGGCGGTGACTTCACCCAAAATACGAACGCCTAAACCAGGACCCGGGAAAGGATGGCGACCTAACAATTTAGGCGATATTCCTAAGGTGAGTCCTACACGACGTACTTCGTCTTTAAATAACAAGCGGAGAGGTTCAACTACTTTCAGATGCATTTCTTTCGGGAGTCCGCCCACGTTGTGATGCGATTTGATAGTAGCAGAAGGTCCATTGACAGATACTGATTCAATGACATCAGGATAAATAGTGCCTTGTCCCAACCATTTTACCTCTTCTAGTTTCTTAGCTTCGGCATTGAATACTTCAATAAAGTCGCGTCCAATGATTTTACGCTTCTTTTCAGGATCGGTCACTCCTTTCAAATCGTTCAGAAAATGGTCAGAGGCATCAACGCCAATGACATTGAGTTGCATTTCTTTATATTGAGTCAACACATTCTCGAATTCGTTTTTGCGTAAAAGCCCGTTGTTGACAAAAATACAGGTCAAATTCTTCCCGATTGCACGATGAAACAAGACACCGGCAACGGTGGAATCGACTCCGCCAGACAATCCGAGCACTACTTTATCATTGCCTAATTTTTGTTGCAGTTCGGCAATGGTGGTCGATATAAATGAGTCAGGTGTCCAGTTTTGCTGGCACCCGCAAATGTTCACAACAAAATTTTTCAACAACTGCGAGCCTTCGGTGGTGTGATACACTTCGGGATGGAATTGAATTCCATACGTCGGTTTATCTTTAATTTTGAAAGCGGCATTTTGCACGGTATCCGTTGATGCGATGCGTTCAAAATGATCAGGAAGCATGGTGATAGTGTCTCCATGCGACATCCAAACTTGTGTTCGTTCGCTAATCCCTTCAAACAAAGGAGAGTTGGCAAGCCCTACGTTCAGTATTGCGCGTCCGTATTCACGTGTTTCCGAAGCTTCAACTTTCCCATTTTGACTGAAACACATGTATTGTGCTCCATAGCAAATACCTAAAAGTGGTATTTTTCCGTCAATGGCACTCAAATCAGGGATTAATGCATCAGGTTGGTGAACGGAAAAAGGACTTCCTGAAAGGACGACACCTTTCACGGTTTTGTCAATAGCTGGGAAATGATTGTACGGATGAATCTCGCAATAGACATTCATTTCGCGAATGCGACGGCCGATAAGTTGGGTGTATTGTGACCCGAAATCGAGAATAAGGATTTTGTCAGTCATACTGGTGTGAACGATTTTGCTGCAAAGGTACGTTTTTTTGCTAACTTTGCAGCGGATTTGACAGGGTTTGCGTTGTGAGAAAATAAAGCGTGTTGCAAAGCAAAAAACAAAAAGCATAGTCTTGTCAAACAGGTTTATAATGTCGATTTAATAATTAAAAGTATGGGAAATAACTTATTATCGGGTAAACGTGGAATCGTTTTTGGTGCACTTAACGATATGTCCATTGCATGGAAAGTGGCCGAACGAGCCGTGGAAGAAGGAGCGATAATTACCTTATCTAACACAGCTTTGGCTGTTCGGATGGGAACCGTGAATGAATTGGGAAAAAAATTAAACTGCGAAATCATTCCTGCCGACGCTACCAAAGTAGAAGACCTGGAGATGGTTTTCATGCAGTCGCAAGAAATTTTAGGTGGTAAAATTGACTTTGTATTACACTCCATTGGCATGTCGCCTAATGTACGAAAGAAACGCACGTATGATGATTTAGATTATAATTTATTGAATAGTACACTTGATATTTCGGCCATTTCATTCCACAAGATGCTTCAGGCAGCAAAGAAATTAGATGCGATAAGCGAAGGAGGATCGGTGATTGCTCTTTCATACGTAGCTGCACAACGTACACTTTTTGGATACAACGATATGGCCGATGCCAAGGCGATGCTGGAGTCAATTGCACGAAGTTTCGGGTATATTTATGGTCGTGAAAAGAATGTGCGCGTCAATACTATTTCGCAGTCACCAACCATGACTACTGCCGGAAGTGGAATCAAAGGGTTTGACGGATTGTTTGATTTCTCTAATCGTATGTCGCCATTAGGAAATGCCACGGCAGATGAGTGTGCTGACTATTGTATGGTGATGTTTTCGGATTTGACACGCAAAGTGACCATGCAAAATCTGTTTCACGATGGCGGATTTTCGAGTATGGGCATGAGTTTGCGTGCTATGGAGCAATACAATAAATGCTTTGAAAACGATTTTAAGGACGAAACAGGGCATATCATCTACGGCTAATTCCGATTCATTTCAACTAAATACTCTATCCATGTCATCCTTAGCAAAAAAATCCATTTTGACTGTTTTTCTCGTTCTGGTGGCTGATCAATGTTTGAAGTTTTACATCAAATTACATTATCCATTGGGATATGATCATCCGATATTTTCCTGGTTCCATCTCTATTTTATTGAAAATAACGGCATGGCTTTTGGCATGGAACTTTTTGGCAAATTGTTTTTGAGTCTTTTCCGTATTGCAGCAAGCGTCTTCTTGATTTATTATATCATGAAGATTATAAAGCGCAATTATCCGACAGGTTATGTGGTGGCTATTTCTTTAATTTTGGCGGGAGCTATTGGCAATTTATTAGACAGCATGTTCTATGGTTTGTTGTTTTCCGACAGTGCAGCAGGCATTGCACAATGGTTGCCTATTGGTGGAGGATATGCTTCTCTGTTTTATGGACGAGTAGTCGATATGCTTTATTTCCCGCTGATTCAAGGGCATTTTCCTTCTTGGTTGCCAATTTGGGGTGGACAAGATTTTATCTTTTTTCGTCCCATTTTTAATCTGGCTGATAGTTCAGTTTCTGTAGGAGTCTTCATTATTCTCCTTTTCTATCGTCGCTATCTGTCTGATGCAACCGAACAAAAGCAAATTCAAGAAAACGTGAAAGAATGAAGCGAATAATGCTTTTTTTAGGGTTGGCAGGGTTGTTGCTAAATTGTAGCGAACAACCACACGGCGTGATGTCAGAGGCTAAAATGGCTGATGTGATTTATAATCTTACTTTAGCCAATAATTGCCTGATGACGAAAGGTTACATGTCACAAAACGACAGCCTGAAAAAGAAGAATTTTGAATACGAGCTTCATCAACAACATCTTACAGTTGCTGAATTTGATACATCTGCTATGTGGTATGCACGTCATTCCGATCATTATGAAACAGTTTACGGACTTGTCATTGATAAGCTGAAGAAACTCCAGCAAGATTTGAATACTGGAAAATATAAGGATAAGGTGATTGCGCGAACTAAAAATGATACCATCAACCTGTGGCACTTGCCCCGCGATTTCCAATTTCCGGCAAAAAACCTTTTGAAGGCCAAGAACCCACCGCGTAACAAAGTGGCATTTCGTGTTGAAGGGAATATGGTGGAGAAAGGTGATAAATTGTTGATGACATTTTTGTTGAAAATCAATCCTGCCGACCGTGCCACTCATCAGCGGATGTGGATAAAGGTTCATTATTTACCGAATGTCACCGATAGTTTGGTGTCATATACCAAAAATGATGGCAAATGGAGAAAATATAAGCTCTCTTTCCCATTGTCAACCACACGCAAAGTCAATTTTGTGGAAGGTGCGCTTTTGGATTACACAAAAGCCAAAGGCAAACAAGATGTTGTGATTGATAGTCTTAAATTTTTGCGTATTTCTTATCCACCGCTTTTGGTACTCAAACATGTGGTGAAAAAGCAAAAACCTTGGTACTGGCCTTTTTAATTAACAAAAAACATACAACTCACTAATATTTTTCCTACATGAATACTCCACTTTATCCCTTCAAATTTAAGCCCATTCTTAAGTCACGAATCTGGGGTGGCAAACGTCTCAAAGAGCTGGGAAAATCCATTTCTGACGGCGAACGCGTTGGTGAAAGTTGGGAACTGTCAGGCATTGTGGGTGATGAGTCCATTGTAGCAAACGGTTTTTTAGCCGGTAACAGTTTGTCCGAAATCATTGAGGTGTATATGGATGAAGTGACAGGAAAGAAGATTTTCGATCAATTTGGTACGCAGTTTCCATTGCTTATTAAATTTATCGATGCCAACGATGATTTGTCAATTCAGGTGCATCCTGATGATGCTTTGGCCGAGGAACGCCATCATTCTTTTGGTAAAACTGAGATGTGGTATGTGTTGGATGGTGAATCTGGAGCTGAATTAATTTCGGGTTTTATTGAAAATGTAGACGAATACTTATATCTGAAGCATTTACAAGATGGAACGTTGGATGCTATCATGCAGCATTTTCCTGTTGAGAAAGGGGATGTCTTCTATATACCTGCCGGAAGAGTACATGCCATTGGAAAAGGTTGTTTAATTGCCGAGATTCAGCAAACATCTGATGTTACCTATCGCCTTTTCGATTATAACCGAACCGATGATAAAGGGAATCCGCGCGAATTGCATACTGATCTGGCGTTGGGTGCCATTCATTTTCAACACGTAACAGATGCCAAACAACATCCTGTTGCATTGCCTGGTGTTCCGTGTGAATTGGCTTCGTGTCAATATTTTACTACGAATCTTGTGACGCTTTCTTCTTCGTTATCTCGTGATTATTATTTGTTGGATTCGTTTGTAATCTACCTTTGTACACAAGGATCATTTGAAATTGAATATTCCGGAGGCCGTACTTTAGTGACAAAAGGAGAAACGGTTTTGTTACCGGCTTTGTTGTTTGAGGTGACATTGCATCCGGTGACTCAAGCTGAATTGCTCGAAATTTACGTCAAATAAATTTAGCAATTCACTGATAAATGGATATTTATGGCATTAAATCCAGCTCCACGCAATCGAACCATTGTTTTAACAGACGAAGAATTCCCTTTGTTACAGAATCAATTGGTCTATATTCATGAAGATCAGGTTTCGTTGCCTCATATCATGGATCAAATTGTGTGTGGTGATTCTTTATTGATTCTTCCAAAACTACCTGCTGAGTTTGCTGATTTGATTATTGTTGATCCACCTTATAATCTCACTAAGAAATTTGGGGATCAATTTTTTACGAAACGTTCGTTCAACGATTATGTAACTTATTTGCATAGTTGGTTCTCAGCTGTTGTTGCTTGTCTCAAACCAACGGGTTCAATCTATGTATGTTGCGATTGGCAATCGACCGCAGCTGTACAAATGGTGATGAGTGAATATGTAACGGTATTAAATCGAATTACTTGGCAGCGTGAAAAAGGACGTGGTGCTGCTTCAAATTGGAAAAACGGAATGGAAGATATCTGGTTTGGAGTGAAAGATCCGAAGCATTATTACTTTAACGTGGAAGCTGTCAAGATAAAACGTAAAGTGATAGCCCCTTATCGTCAGAATGGTGAACCTAAGGATTGGCAGGCAACCGAAGATGGAAATTTCCGCATTACCCATCCTTCTAATTTTTGGGATGACATTACAGTTCCTTATTGGTCGATGCGCGAGAATACCGAGCATCCTACGCAGAAACCTGAGAAATTAATTGCTAAATTGATTTTATCGGGGACAAAAGAGGGAGATGTAGTGTTTGACCCATTTCTAGGATCGGGAACAACTGCCGTTGTTGCGAAAAAATTGCATCGTCATTTTTGTGGCATCGAGATGAATGAAACGTATGGTTGCTTAGCTCAAAAAAGATTAGCTTTAGCCGATGTGGACGCTACAATTCAAGGATATGAAGATGGCATGTTTTGGGAGCGTAACACGTTGAATCATAAATTGAAAAAACAGAAGTAACGTTCTTTTTCATGCTTTGCTGTTCGTGTAAGGCCGGACGGAATCGATAAGCTGATCGAACCGTTTTTTTCGAAACAAATGATAAGCCAGCACTAAACTCTTGTTGAGAATGCCTGAAGGAGCCGTAATAGTTTTCTTTTCTTGATTTTCAATACGTTGTGCCGCGTATTGTGGACGCATTTTTTTGAAGTCATGGCGGGCTTTCCATACATGATAAGCGTGACCTCGTTGCAAAGTTACTATCATTTGCAGTGCTGCAACATAATCGAAAAAGAAACGGAAAAAATAAATAGGACGAAGCTCTTTGTCGGTCATGTTTTTGTACAACATCAACCAATTATTGCGAAAGTTCAGGTAAGTTTTTCGTACGTTTTTCACATCTAAACTTCCTCCGCCTACATGATAAATAGTGCTTTGTGGGACACAAACAATCCGGTAACCCCTATTTTTCAGTCGCCAGCAAAGATCTATCTCCTCCATGTGAGCAAAGAATGTATCATCGAATCCGCCCATTTCGAAAAACAAGGAGGAACGAATCAACAGACATGCGCCACTCGCCCAAAAAATGTCCGTTACGGTGTCATATTGTCCGTTGTCTTGTTCCAACGTGGTGAAAACGCGTCCACGACAAAAGGGATACCCATATTTGTCAATAAATCCACCGCAAGCTCCAGCATGTTCAAACTGCGTAGGTT
>JAJZHJ010000049.1 GCA_021804525.1 Bacteroidota bacterium
GTCAGATAAATACATCTATATTATTAATATTCCAACAACTAAACAAATCATCCCACAAAGACACCGATAAAAAAATGTAGAATAAAATTGCAATATGAACAATTTACAGCTATTTTTGCAAAGAATTAATCAATGCTATGCGATACCTGCTGTTGTTACTAACCATTTGCCTACTACTAACCTCCTGTCGCCATACGTCGTCAGAAGAAAAGGCACTATTGACGCATGCGGAAACCCTCATGGAAGATCGACCCGACAGCGCATTGCATGTGCTAAAAACACTCTCCAATCCCCAAAAGTTTTCACCTTCAAATAAAGCATTTTACGCACTGTTAATGACTGAAGCGGTTGATAAATGTGATCTTTATGACCAAGTTCCTAAATCAGACTCGTTAATAAAGATTGCCATTCAATACTATACCCATAGTAATGACGCAGAAAAAACAGCTTATGCCTATTTTTATCTTTCCCGTTGTGAACACAATCAGGATAATGCAAAAGGGCAGGCTCAAGCTTTACTTAACGCCATCCCTTATGCTATTCAATCGAATAACAATAAGTTATTGGGTTTTATCTACGGTGATATAGCAGTCGTTTACGAAGACCAACAAAACAGCCATTTTAATACAATTGATGATGAGAAGAACGAAAACACGTCATTGTTTGAAACCCAACAGAAAGACAAAATGTTGTATTACAATAAGCTTTCGCTTCTTGCTTTTCAAAAAGCAAAAGACAAACGCAACTATGCCATTAGTTTGCTAGATGTTGGCAACAATTATTATCAGCTACAAAGATATGATAGCGCTTTGTATTTTTGCCATAAGTCAGAACCAGTGATACTATCGTTGCATGAGCCACCTCTTCTTACAACACTGTATCGTTTGATGGCCAGTATCTATTTCGAACAAAAAAAGTATGACAAAGCACTTATTTTTATTAAGTTATCAATGCAGTCATCTGATGCTTTTGATTATAATAAATGGATTATTTATGCAAAAATTTGTATTAAATCCAATGCGTTAGATTCAGCACGGTTCTATTTGAATAAGTGCATTCAGTCCAGGCATGAACTGCCCGTTTGTTATCAGTTGTTACAAGAAATAGCAGAAAAGCAAGGTCATATACGAAGGGCATTGCTCTATGCTAAGGTTTCTACTGCCGCCAAAGATTCGATTGACCGAAGTTCGCTTGTTGAGAATTTCACCGTACTAGAGAAAAAATTCAATTACGAACGGGTAATGGTGGAAAACAAACAATTAATTATCAGAAATGAACGCTATCTTATGGGTATAGCTATGATTTTGTTCCTCTGCCTTGTTATCGCCATATTCTTCGTCGTGGAACGAAATCACAAGAGAAAGTTGGCCATTTTAGATGAACATCTACGGAAAACATTAAATGATAAGGATAAGTTCTTCTCCATCATTTCGCATGACCTTCGGAATCCATCCTATTCGTTAAGGCAACTCGCTGAACAACTCTATCTACATATTGACCAACTCGAAAAAGACAAAGTGAAGGCATCACTGAACTTACTGTTTGAGACAGCCAAACTAAACAATCAATTAATGGAAAACTTGCTCTTTTGGGCAATTACCCAACGAGAAGATTTTCTACCCAATCCTTCCGTTTTCGACATCAGCAATGTAATCGAAAACTGCATAGCAGCAATTCAGACCGATGCCAAATTAAAACAAATCAGGATTATTACGCAATTACAGCACACGTCTCCGATGCGTGCTGATCGCAACATGATTGAAATGGTTTTACGAAATCTCTTGAGCAATGCTATCAAGTTTTCAAAAGACAAACAACAAGTTACCATAGAAACTTTTGAAACGGAAAGCAACATTGTGGTTCGTGTTGCCGATCAAGGCGTCGGCATGGAACCGAAAGAAGTAGATCGATTATTTCAGATTGATTCCATCCTGAAGAAAGAAGGAACATACGGAGAAAACGGGACAGGTCTGGGATTAATACTTTGTAATGAGTTTATCAAAAAAAATAACGGAAGTATTTCCGTCCAAAGTGGTAAAAATCAAGGAACAGTTCTTACTATTGCATTACCCAAACAATAAAAACAAAGCTATGAATGTGAAGCAGATACACATTTTTTTGGTTGACGACTCTCAAATTCATTTAGCAGGACTTAGAATGATTTTTTCGGGAACCCAACACATTGTTATTGCGGGAGAAACTCGATATGCGGACAAGGTATTGACACATCCAGCATTAGCAATCGCTGATATTGTATTGCTTGATATTGAACTTCAAACCGGAAATGATGGCATTGAATTAATACAACCGATCTTGGCTAACTATCCGAAGATCAAAATCATCATGTTATCACATAATAAGGATATTCATTCCATAGTGAAATCGATTCAAGCCGGAGCCATGGCCTATTTAGGCAAAGACACTCCAATCGAAGAATTGAACACCGCCATTCAAGTAGTCTTACAAGGAAACTGTATCTTTCTGGGCGAAACAATACCCAAAACCACGCTTCTCAACTGCTTTTCTCATACACCTTCCGTCCATAATGCAAAAGCGTGGAACCTTTCGCAACGAGAAATAGAAATCATCGAATGGCTTGCAAAAGGGCTTATATCAAAGGAAATTGCGGGAATATTACACATAAACGTGAGTACTGTAGAATCGCATAAAGATAACATTAAGCAAAAACTCAACCTCAAAACAGTGGTTGAAATTGTTGTTTTCGCTCTGCAAAACAGCATCATCACCACCTGCTAATCATTTACGCTATACCCTCATGTAAAGGCCTCCTCTAAAGAAGCCTTTTTTGCATCTAGTCAGATACCATGCATTTTCTGATCGTTACACTACAAAAAAAGACGCACCTTGTCTTACTCAAGCAATTTTTTTATAAACAGGCTTAAATGAGATGAAAACATTTCTTATTAATTGGTTTATAAATAAATAACTCATTCCCCGACGTACAACCTGTGTAAAACGCATACTTTCTATCCTGATTTCTTACTATTCAAAATCCTGATTTTTCAGGATTGCACGACACCTTCTCTGCGACTACATTTACTCTGTTTTGAAGAGTGATCAATAATTTTAATATTACGATCGCCAAATCTTCAAAACGAACGCATTCATACAATTATCAAGTTATTGAACTATAGTTGGTTTTGCTTTCTAATTCTGGTAAAATTCCTTTCATTCAATGTGTGTTTCTCTTATAAATGAGCGTGAGAAACTATGTAATCTTTAACTGAGGTTTACCAGAACCTTGAAAGCAGATATACATGAGATTCTCACGCTTGCTTTTTGCACTCTTCACCGCAAACAATTGATTATTAAGTTTTCAACAAAATATCAGATTATAGTACCAACTATTTAAATGCAAAATCATGAAAAAGTTCAACATTTTATCGATCATCTTCGTTGTGTTAGGGATGATGCACTCCGGAGTGAGTAATGCCCAATGGACACTGCAAACAAACCCACTTGGATTAGACGGAAATACAGCTATGGTAGGAAAAATTCAGTTTGTAAGTGCTACCGAAGGCTGGATTAGTGTGTGTAACAGCGGAAAATTGCTTCATACTGTTAATAGTGGTACAACATGGAATATTGTGTCTCCTTTTGCATCTGAAATTACCGGAAACATGGCTGATCCAGCTGTCAACATGAGTTGGACTAACCAACAGCATGGTTGGATATTGAAGACTTCAGGAGGAGCTTGCGCTACATCTTTTAATGAAACCAATAGCAACGGCGCTTTGCTGTATCGTACAAGCGATGGTGGCACTTCGTGGAGCAGGTATGTATTTCCTACAACTTGTAGCACAATCACTTATACAGCTTCCGATTTGGTCGGCACATGGCAGTTGCATGAGCTTTCAACCAGCGATGGGAGTACCAACTCTCAATCAGGATCGAGTTATGGAACAATTACTGTTGATGCCTCATCATTGGGTTCGTATTCTGTTACAAACAATGATGGCACTACTGACACGGGCATAGGACACATTGCAATTTCATCCTGTGGCACAGTTACTATTTCCGAAGCAGGAGATTTCAATGGTTTTATGAGTGCTGACAAAAAAACCATGGTGATTTCATTGAGCGATGGAGATAAACGCTCTATAATGGTATTGCAAAAGATAAACGCGAGTACCATCTATACCACAACTGACTTACAAGGGACATGGCAGCTTCATCAAGTTACAGCAAGCAAATCGACCTATCAGGATGCAAGTTGGACACGCGGCACAATCACGATGGATGCTTCAGGAATGGGCACCGGCACATTTATCAGCGCAGGAGGCACAAACTCATCAAACAGTGTTAGTTTATCCATCTCTTCAAATGGAATTATCACGATGAATGGAACGGATATGCATGGTTTTATGAGCGCCGACAAAAAAACCGCGACCTTAATCATGTCTGAACAAAATGGATATATGCTTATCAACCTACAAAAGGTAATTTCAGGCACCTCGTACACCGCTTCTGATCTAAATGGGAAATGGCAAATGCACGCATTAACCACAAGCATTACGGCCACTTCACCTATGGGATCAACATCGCTCGGCGCATGGTCACGTGGTATATTCGCTGCAAGTATCATGGGGAGTTACATTTCAGACTTAGTCGTAAACGGAAATCAACAAGACCAACAGCGTATCTCTTTTACGCTATCTCCCACCGGTGAAATTATCTCAAACGGCACCGATGTCCATGGGTACATGAGCAGTGACAAACAAACCATTTATCTAACTATGACTAAACAGGCAAATTACACAATTGGCTATCAACTGATTGCTTTACAAAGAGATAAGACAACAAGTGGCGATGTGGGGCTTCAAGTGCAGTTTGCCGACAACCTCAATGGTTGGGCTACCATATTTAATATTTATAGCGGTGTCGGTCAGGGATACCATAGCACAGATGGAGGTACAAGCTGGAATCCAATGAGTACTGGCATGTTAGGCTTTTTCCATTTTGTTGATGCCACTCATGGCTGGATGATTGGGAGTACGAGTTCAGTAGAATACATGAATACCATCTATTACACTACCGATGGTGGAACTACTTGGGCAACACAATTCACCCAAACTACCTATAACGGAGCAAACGTCTCTTTCAATTCCATCTATTTCTCTGATCTGACACATGGTTGGGCAGTAGGGAGAAATGGGCAAGTGATAAAAACCACCAGCGGCGGGTCAAATTGGAACTGGGTAACGAATACGGGATTAACTGCCAACTCAACCAGTAAAAGTATTTTCTTCCTTGATGCCAATATCGGTTGGATCGGTTGTGGCACTGATAACTCGGATGGAGTAGGAACTCGGTTTATACTTGCAACCAAAGACGGTGGCGCTTCTTGGGCGACACAACCTACTCCGGTTACGAATGATATTTTCAGCATGTCATTTTGGGATGCAAATCATGGCTGGTTAACAAGCGATAATGGTCAAATTGCTCAATTTAAACAGAATTCAATCAATATCACAGCAGGTGGATTGTCAGCTGCACTGAGTTCGACAGAAAAAAATACCATTACAGGACTTGCCATTACAGGCACTATGGATGCCCGTGATTTTAAAACGCTACGAGATGATATGCCCTTGTTATCCTATATTGATCTGAGCGGCACAACGATTGTAGGATACACTGGTACAGAAGGAACATATAATACAACAAATACAACTTACCCCGCAAACACCATTCCTCAACGTGCCTTTTACAACACAGCGACCAAAACAGGAAAAACAAGCCTGACTTCCTTTGTATTTCCTGCATTGGTAACGGCTATCGACATATATGCGTTTCGGGGATGTGGGTTAACATCGATAACGATTCCTTCAACAGTAACAACAGTAGGATATGGTAATTTTTTAACTAATAACAACTTATCCTCAGTCACTATTCCTTCGTCGGTAACACGGATCGACAAATGGGCTTTTGCATATTGCAACAATTTGAAAAACATTACCATTCCTTCATCGGTTAGCACCATTGGAGATGCCGCGTTCAATAGCTCTGGTCTATACAACCTTACCTTACCCAATGGAGTAACAACCATCGGCGATTATGCATTTCAAAGTTGCACTTCGTTGAACTCTGTTACGTTACCAAAATCAGTTACTTATATTGGTTATTGTGCCTTTACATTCGAAAATAGTTTGAACACCTTTAATGTAGCAAGCGACAATCCAAATTTCTCAGTTCGTGATGGTGTTTTGTATGATAAAACCGAAACAAGTCTGATCGCGTTTCCGAATGCGAAAACATGGAACTTCGATATACCTTCGGGAGTAACCGTAATTGATACCGCCGCATTTGAAGGTGCTGTAAACCTCAATTATGTGTCGATACCATCTACCGTCACAAAACTATCACAAGAAGCATTTTACTGGTGTACAAACCTTCAGTCGGTGATAATACCGGCATCTGTGAATAATATTGGAGGTTATGCATTTTATAATTGTTCCAACCTTAACAATATTCATGCCAATGCTAGCACACCGGTCAGTTTAGCGATATCAGACAGTGTGTTTAAGTATGTGGATAAAAGTTATTGTACACTCTTTGTTCCTACCGGCTCTAAGACACTTTATCAAAACGCTCCGCAATGGCAGGATTTTACCAATATGGTGGAAGAAAACCCGCAAACAACCTATTGGGTCACGGTTCCCGCAGGCACAAAAGAGTGTTATATTGCAGGAGAAATGAACGGTTGGAGTCAACAACAGATGACCAAAATAGATAATACGCATTATACTATTACACTACCCTCTTTGACAAGTTATAAGTACAAGTATTGTTCCGGCCCTGATTGGGGCTATGTTGAAAGAGATGTAAATAACAATGACATTGCAGATCGTACTTATGCTACAAATGATGTCGTTATTAAGTGGGGGAACGTATATGACCCTGCAGCATCTTCAACGAATGTAACGTATCAGGTCATCGTACCAACGGGAACAAACGCATGTTGTATAAGGGGCGCTATGACTAATTGGGTGCTACAAGCCATGAACAAAACAGATGACACCCATTATTCTATCGTCATCAACACAAAGATGCCTAATGTCTATAAGTATTACTCAGGCCCCAATGAATCGTATATAGAAAAGGACGTGAATGGGAATGACGTGAATTTTAGAGCATATGCAAGTAATGATGTTGTTGCAAACTGGGCGGCAGTATATGATCCTACTATAAAATTAACTTATAACGTTACAGTTCCAGTAGGCACCAATGCATGTTATATTGCCGGAGCGATGAATGGCTGGACTCATCAAGCCATGACAAAGGTGGATGGCACACATTATACTATAACGATACTTGGAGCTACAACGAGTCACGAATATAAATATTGTTCCGGTCCAGATTGGATGTATGTTGAGAGAGATGCAAACGGTAATGATCTACAGAATAATAGGACATACACTATGAATGATTTCGTTGCAAATTGGGCTTCAATCTATACTGATATATTGACAACAGAAGCTGATAAAATCATCATTTATCCCAATCCGGTTACCGTTGGATTTCAAATCAAAGGATTAAAAGGAAAAGCATTGTTGATAATGAAAGATTTAAGTGGCAAAACCATCATTATGAAAGAAATTCAAGGGAATGAATATATTTCGGTATATTCTATTCCTCAGGGCATTTACCTCATCAGAATCACTACACAATCGGGCACAATTGATAAGAAATTCATTAAAAAGTAATCCTTCCCGTTTTTTGAAGATTGAACTCGATTATATAATGAAATCACCCTCTGCTAAATGACAGAGGGTGATCTTTTATTGGCAATTTATAGTTTATAAGAGAAGATCACAACAAACTCATTATTCAAAAAAACGACAGGTAATCTTCCTCTTTTAAAATATGCCTGTTTTTCATTCGTCTTCCTGACAAAGCAACATAAGTTTACTAATTGGATGGCGAAAAAAAACTTGTTGAGTAGATTAAAGTCTCTGCACTTTGTAGTTCTACTTCTAATCAACCATAAAACAGGAAAAATTACATGTTGTACAGCATAAAAAA
>JAJZHJ010000050.1 GCA_021804525.1 Bacteroidota bacterium
GTTGATTACACTGTGGCGGATAACTCCTTTCTTATCAATCAAGAACAACCCGCGATAAGCTACAGGATCTCCAATTGAGAAAGCATTTCCTTCATCGTCATAATCAATTTCGGAAGCTAACACACCAAAATTTTCTGCGATGGTTTTCGAAAAATCAGCCACAACCGGATAGGTAACTCCTTTTATTCCACCATGGTTTTTATCTAACGACAGCCATGCCAAATGTGAATACTCTGAATCGACAGAACAACCCACTACTGCTACACCACGTTGCTCGAAAGCAGCCAATTGTTCTTGAAATGCGTGTAATTCCGTTGGACAAACAAAAGTAAAGTCCATCGGATAAAAGAAGAAGACTACGTATTTATTTCCCAAAAACTGTTCGAGCGAAAAATCGTTTACAATTTCTTTCCCGTTTACAACTGCCGGAGCCTTGAATAAGGGAGCCTGTTTCCCAATTAATGATCTCATATACTCTGAAAGATTTAAATGTTTATTAAATATTTTGAGTAAAGATACGCATTTTAGAAGCAAAAAACAATGCAGTGATGTTAATATTCAACAAGAAAGAGACGTAAGCACAGGCAAAACAGTAAATATTTTATTGTTTGTCACGCCATTAGAATGGAGGCATAACGGGATACGAATCATCAAATTTCAGCGTGAGAAAGTTGCAATGCCTTCTCCATCGAAATCACAATTTGACCACTGCCCGTCTATCGTGGCCCCGCATTTACGGTAAAGAGCCAGCGCATTTTCATTCCAATTAAGCACTTGCCAGCGAACACGGTGGCATTTTTCGGTTCGTGCCACATCAAAAACCGCTCGCAGTAATTGAGTCGCAATACCTTGCTGCCGATAAGTCTCTTTTACATACAAATCGTCCAAATAGAGTGATTTACCAACCCAAGTGTAATATGCAAAAAAATAAAGCGCAATAGCAACTGGTTCATGCTGTTCAGTTTCCGCTATTAGACATTGAAACAAGGCTTGTTCATCTTTCATCTGGTCAACTGTATTGGTCACTTTTTCTTCAGCCTTTTCAAAAACAGCTAACTCTTTGATCATTGACAAGATAAAAGGAAAATCTTCAGGTGTGGCTTTACGTATAGAAATACTCATGAATTATCAACATGGAATTAAATAATAAAAATGCAAAGATAATTGTTTTAGAGACAAAAAAGGAGGCTCTTGAAACAAGTTGCCTCCTTTGCTATTTCCCTCCATTCAACCTGATTCACCAGTCACCCACAAGGAAATGCGATTAAAAATCATAATCAACGCCTATGCCGAACACTTTATTAGTGCGATCGAACACATCGGTTCCGGCCAACGTTGTGTTGTTATAATTGGAAGATTGTTTCGTCCATTTAGCATAATTGGTGAAGAAATAAGCCAAATTCAGTCTTAATTTGGGAGTGAGGTTAATTGCGCCACCAAAGCCGATTGAATAGGAATTCAAACTAAAACTCATATCGCTTTGATAAGGGTCGGTTACTCCGGTACGTGTGATTTGTGCTCCGGCGCTTACCAAAAACAATTTGTTGATGGTATATTCACCTCCAAAAAGATATTCGGTCACTCCGCCGTGAATGTATTGTTGCTTGTTATCAGCCATTTTAGCATCAGAGTCAAAAAAGTGGTGATAACCTACTGAAAAATCGAAATGATGGGGCACCTTGTATGCAACGCCAACCGTCAATAACGCCGGCACATCGTTTGGCGTGTTCACTCCGTTAGGAAACAAGCCGGTATCATCAATCACCGTGTTGTTTTGAATATTCAGTGAAGTCTTGAATTCATATTTTACACCAACATTCCAGTTTGTCACGTGATAATCGACGCCAATAATGGGAGTAACACCCCAACCTGTTTGTGTACAATCTAAATACTTATCGGCAGTAGCTTGTGCATTAGCAGAATAGGTGGCAGCGGCACCGTTATAAAGACTTTGCACCTGCGTTACCTGCAATCCGCTGACATCTTTTCCCAAACCGGCGCTGAGTTGTGCAACTTGTGCTGCACTCAGAGTTCCTGCCGCTTGCAATTGCGCCAGTGTCGCCGTCCCATAACCTGCAGCAACAATAGGGACAAGCGATGTGGAAGCACTGGTAGCCAAAGTTGCTGCGTTGGTAAAAAAGGTATTTGCCGACATCATACTGCCCGTTGGATTCAACACTGGGTGTTGCGGATTGATCATGATATTACGTAAATGGCCTTTATAAGCATTGCTGGCAATATTCAAACGCAACCCCGCTGCAACAGAAAACGCATCATTCAGTTTGTAAGAACCATTTATCTGAAAGCCATAAAGAAATTGACGTCCTTGCATATACCCGTCGACGGAGTATGCTGTTGTTGGAACACCAGCTGCCGAGAGTGAAACCGGGATCATGGAGATAGGAGCTTCAAAAGAAGGTAATCCGTGATTGAAAGTAGCTTCACCACCACCACCTGTGATAGCAAATGCAGCAGAAATAACATAATTATCTTTTTTATAAGCAAACTGAAAACTTGGGATAATGGGAGCAGAGGCTTCTCCTTGAAAAACTTTCGTTTCGTTACCACCATATCCCGCAAAAGGAGCAAAAGTCGAAGTAATGGTTCTCGTTTGAAAAGCACTTTGATTCGTTATAGACAAATGGAATCCATCGGACAAGAATAAAAGCCCCGCAGGGTTAGTATAGACAGCATCAATTTCGGTGGAAGCCTCGCGTGCAGGGTCGCGCAGAAAATGAACACTTTGATTTGTATTTGTCAACAAACCACCCGCCAGTAAAGCCGATGTAGGGAATGCTAATAGCATCGCCAATAGTAAGTTTTTTTTCATTGTAATCGTTTTTAGATGAGAAAAGCAACAGGAATACGTCCGACAACCTCTCAAAACAAGTCGAAGATCAATTCACAAATTGCTTTTTAATTTTACATAAAATGAAGCTGCAAAACTACACATAATTTTCAACAATGAGCAACCTAAAGATAAATAATGCACATTTACCAACAAACTGTGCATAAAAAAGAATTCTCCTCCAAAAATAAAATCAGCAGAGATTAACAGAACCACATATTTGGAACTTTTCAGCTTGTCATTGACAACACAGTATGATCTACATAGCACCATAGAGAATCCTTATAGATTGAAAAAAAGAAGCCAACGAGGGTAAATGTGCTCTATTCAGCATTGGATTCTTTCAACTCAGCACATAAAAGTATAGGTTTTCTATTCATGACTTCGGACAAACATCAAAAACAAGGGGTTAACCTTGTTTTATGTATAGCAAAAAGAGTCAATCATAGCAAATTAGGGAGACAGAGAATGGAGAAGCCTAAAAAAGCGCTACCTTTGTACCGTCATTTAATGAACGATTTTTCTCTTACACACACATCATATTAAACGATGAGCGATCCAATAAAACACGAATGCGGCATTGTGCTGTTGAGGTTATTAAAGCCAATGGCTTATTATGAAAAGAAATATGGGAGCAAAAGATATGGCTTGAATACGCTTTATCTGTTAATGGAAAAACAACACAACCGAGGGCAGGAAGGCGCCGGCATGGCCACGGTAAAACTTCATGCAAACCCGGGTGAAGAATACATTTTCAGAGAAAGAGCGTTAGGAAACGGAGCTATTACCGAAATATTTAACACAATCAATCAGCAACTTGCTTCATTTGAACAACACGATCCTGAAAGCATCAACAGTTCAAAAGCGCCTTTTCTAGGTGAAATTTATATGGGGCATTTGCGGTATGGTACGATTGGGCGTTCGGGCATTGCCTATACACATCCATTCCTTCGGCGTAACAACTGGAGAAGCCGCAACCTGTGTTTAGCCGGTAATTTTAACTTAGCCAATGTTGACGAGATATTTGATCAGATAGTGGCTGAAGGCCAACACCCACGCCACAACGCCGATACTTTTATCATTTTGGAGCAGTTGGGAAGCATGCTCGACACAACCGCCGAACATCTCTATTCTTCATTAAGCGCATCCGGACTAACCGGCGAAGAACTCAACAAGAAAATAGAACAAGAAATTGATTTAGAACCAATTGTTAGAAAAGCAACTGAAATATGGGATGGTGGCTTCGTTATCACCGGCATGACAGGAAGTGGCGATGCGTTCGTCTTTCGTGATCAGTGGGGAATTCGGCCAGCCTACTACTTTGCCAATGACGAACTGGTGGTGGTAACCTCAGAAAGACCTGCCATGCAAACAGTTCTCAATATAAAGACAGACGACATACAAGAGCTTCCCGCAGGAGCCGGGATATTTATCAAACAAGACGGCACATTTAAAGTCGCACAACTCCACACGGCTGCAAAGGTAACGCCCTGTTCATTTGAACGAATCTATTTTTCGCGAGGAAGCGATCGTGAAATTTATCGCGAACGAAAAATGTTAGGCAAGTTGCTAACACCGCAAATTTTGAAATCAATCGATAACAATTTGGATAATACGGTAATGTCCTTTATCCCAAACACGGCGGAAGTGGCATACTATGGTATGCTAGAAGGATTTGAAAGCTATTTGAATCAACAAAAAACAAATGCTATCTTGAACAAAAAGAAGCAGTTGACCGAAAACGAGGTAGAAGAGATTCTTTCAAAAAAAGTACGCAGTGAGAAGCTAACGATAAAAGACATCAAGTTGCGCACATTTATCACTGAAGATTCCAGTCGGAACGACTTGGCAGCGCACGTCTATGATGTGACATACGGCATTGTGCATGAAAACGAAGACAACATCGTAGTCATTGATGACAGCATTGTAAGAGGAACAACGCTCAAACAAAGCATTATTAAAATCATAAGCCGGCTTCAACCCCGTAAGATTATCATTGTGTCTTCGTCGCCACAAATACGTTACCCCGATTGCTACGGCATCGATATGTCTCGTTTAAATGAATTTATTGCTTTTACCGCCGCAATTGCCCTGCTTAAAGAACAGGGAAAACAAGCAATTATCGATGAAGTGTATCGCAAAAGCAAAGCACAGGAAAACATGGCCAAAGAAGAGATTGTCAACTATGTAAAAGAAATTTATGCTCCTTTTAGCGATGAGGACATATCAAAAAAGATCAGTCAACTAGTGCGTCCGGACGATTGCAGCATAGAGATTGACATCATTTATCAAACCATCGAAAACTTGCACAAAGCGTGCCCTGCCCATCAGGGTGACTGGTACTTTTCGGGAAATTATCCTACTGCAGGAGGAAACAAGATGGTAAATCAGGCTTTTATCAATTACTACGAAAACAAAACCACACGCCCAATTAAATCACCGGGCGAATGAACGAAGAATAACTTTCACATAAAAATTAGAGAAAGGGGAAATATATGAAGTTCACTAAAATGCATGGAGCAGGCAACGATTACGTCTATGTCAACGGATTTGTTGAAACAATTGAAAATCCGGCTTCACTATCCATTGCGGTCAGCGATCGTCATTTTGGGATTGGAGCCGACGGATTGGTACTCATTTTGCCCTCTGAAAAAGAAGATTTTCGTATGCGTATTTTCAATGCCGACGGGTCGGAAGCAGAAATGTGCGGTAACGCTTCGCGCTGTATTGCCAAGTATGTATTCGATCACGGGATGACGGACAAAACATCGATCACCCTCGAAACCTTATCGGGACAAAAACGGCTGGATTTACATGTGGAAAACGGGAAAGTGTCCACTGTCCGCGTAGATATGGGAGAGCCGATCCTTTTACCAAAGCTCATTCCGGCTCACATTGACGAAGAGAAGATTGTCAATTTTCCCATCGCATTGGATGGTAAAAAAGTCAACATAACAGCGCTTTCTATGGGAAATCCCCATGTAATCATTTTTGTAGATGACGTGAATGAAATCGACCTGCCAAAAGTAGGGCCAAAAGTAGAGCATCATCCGCTTTTTCCTAAACGCACCAATACGGAGTTCCTGCAAATAATTTCTCCAAATCACTTGAAAATGCGTGTTTGGGAGCGTGGTTCCGGCGAAACATTGGCATGTGGCACCGGCGCTTGTGCTGCAACTGTAGCAGCAGCACTTAACGGGAAAGCAGAGCGTAAAGTTACGATGGAATTGACTGGAGGCACGTTATTCATCGAATGGTCAGAAACAGACAATCATGTTTATATGACTGGGCCGGCCACGACAGTTTTTGAGGGAGAATATTTCGCCTCATAAGCATTTATCGAAATACTTAATTGACAATTAAAACAAAGACACAGAGATACTATGGCACTTATCAATGACAATTTTATTATTCTATCTGAAACTTATTTATTCTCGGAAATAGCACGGAAAGTAACTGCGTATAAAGAAGCAAATCCTTCAGCCAATATCATTCGATTGGGCATTGGCGACGTTACCCGACCTTTGGCACCTGCTGTCGTAAAAGCGCTTCATCAGGCTGTTGACGAAATGGGGCAAGCGGCAACGTTTCGTGGTTATGGGCCGGAACAAGGATACGACTTCCTACGCCAAACGATTGTACAACATGATTTTGCTTCACGTGGCATTGAAATTTCGCCTGATGAGATTTTTGTGAGTGACGGGGCCAAGAGCGATACGGGAAATTTTGGTGACATTCTCGGAGCGGACAATATCATTGCCGTCACCGATCCAGTCTATCCGGTTTATGTTGATACAAACGTGATGGCAGGCCGCGCCGGTGAACAAAATGCTAACGGAGCATGGAACAAGATTGTTTATTTGCCTTGTACCTTTGAAAATCAATTCATCCCTGCGCTTCCCGAAAAACGTGCCGACATCATCTACCTTTGCTATCCGAACAATCCTACGGGCACTACGCTGAAACGTGCTGAATTGAAACAATGGGTTGACTATGCACGTGAGCATGAAGCCATCATTTTGTTTGATGCTGCCTATGAAGCATTTATCAGCGAACCCGACGTACCACACTCCATTTATGAAATTGAAGGAGCTAAAGAAGTTGCCATTGAATTTCGTAGTTTCTCAAAAACGGCAGGATTCACAGGGTTACGTTGCGGCTACACAGTGGTACCTAAAACGGTGGTAGCGAGCACGAAGAAAAACGAACATATCCCGCTCAACCGCTTATGGAATCGCCGTCAAACCACTAAATTCAACGGCACTGCTTATATTGTGCAACGCGCTGCCGAAGCAGTATTCTCCGTCGAAGGGCAACAACAAGTCAAAGAAACCATTGACTATTATATGTACAATGCCACCTTAATTCGAAAAGGCATAGAACAAAAAGGTATCACCTGTTTTGGCGGAGTCAACGCACCTTACATTTGGCTCAAAACGCCCGACAGCATCTCATCATGGGAATTTTTCGATCGTTTGCTCAACGAAGTAAATGTGGTAGGAACTCCGGGTGTAGGGTTTGGCCCTCACGGGGAAGGTTATTTCCGTCTCACAGCTTTCGGCAGCCACGAACAAACCAGAGAAGCCATGCAACGCATCGTCGACTGGAAACTATAAATAGAATCGAACTTTAGCCAAAACATATCCTTTATAAAATTGAGTTGTCGTCTTGTAACGGTTGGACTAAAGCCTGCAATGAAATAGTTAATTTATATCCTCCAGATAAATCTGGAGGCAATTTAAAACAAACGCTCATCTGTTAGGGTAAGTGTTCCCGATTTTTAATTCAAATCTGAGTGAAGCGGAGACTTGAACTGAAAATAGAAATAATTTGTAACTGATTGAAATACATATTATTTTCCTGACATCCCCTACCCTCTTCAAAGGTTATGCCAAACTAATGAACTATTGCTTTCGTGCATTGGATTAATAACCCTGATATCCTATTCTATCGTTGAATTTGCAAATCGGAAGGGACAACAAAGAAGATCAATCTATTGAGTCAGATTTATGAATAGGATTGGGCTTTATCCCATTCATCATAAAAAGAAATTCATCATGGCTTTAGCCAAATCAGACTCGCTCAACCAATCCAGGCTTGCGAATTCTAAAACAACAAAA